>CAYVLO010000001.1:0-34277 GCA_964452125.1 uncultured Anaerolineaceae bacterium
GTCGAATTTGGCCGATCTGCGCCGTCAGTTGGCAACTCGCCAGCAGGAGGTGTCTGCGAGCACCGATCGACTGCGGGCTCTGAATGACGAACTCAGCCGGCAGCAGCTCATGGCCGGTCTCATTCCCCTGCAAGGCCCCGGCATTTTGGTGACGCTGGATGATAGCGAGATCTCGGCGCAGCCCAAATCCGATCCCAATGCCTACATTGTTCACGAGTATGACCTCCGCGATGTTGTCAACCTGCTGTGGATGGCTGGGGCGGAGGCGATTGCCATCAACGATGAGCGGCTGGTGAGTAACTCGTCGATCTATTGCGTGGGCAGCACCGTGCTCGTCAACGATACCCGGCTTTCCCCACCGTATGTGATCCGGGCTGTGGGCCATTCCCGGGTGCTCCTGGACACTTTGCGCAATCCTTCCTATCTGCCCGAGTTGAAGGAAAAGCAGCGCCTCTACGGCATTCGTTTCGACGTCAGGGCGATGGCCAACCTGACCCTGCCCGCATACAGCGGTAGCTTTGCCATCCGCTATGCATGGCCTGGCGAGTAATCCCATGCGTCTCCGATCCTGGCTCCCCACCCTTTTGCTGACATCCGCCTGTCTGTTTTTGGGATTGCTGCTGGTGGTTCAGTTGCGAACCGAATCGAGCGCCCGCCAAAAAATGCTGGGAACCGAGTGGGAATTCCTGTTGATCGATCTCATCGATGGTAACGAACGTTTGAGGCAAGAGATCGAGACGGTTGAACAGCAATTGGCCGATCTCGATCGGGTCGGTGGGGGCGGGGTCATGGAATCGTTGGTGGCCGAAGTCAATTACCTGCGCATTGCCAATGGCTTGATCGAGGTCTCTGGGCCGGGTGTGGAACTGGTTCTTACCGGGCCTGTCAGCGTTTTGGACTTGAATGATCTGATTAATGAACTACGGAATGCGGGCGCCGAATCGCTCGCCTTGAACGGGCGTCGATTAGTGGCCTGGTCGGCCATTGGTACCGATGGGCAGTTTGTGACCGTGGATGGCCAACCCATCGCGGCGCCTTACCGGCTTCAGGCCATCGGTGGGTCAGAATCCCTGAAAAAGGCCTTGCTGCGGACGGGTGGCATGGTCGAGTTGATCGGCCAGGCCAATCGGCAGGTGTCGATAGAGGTCTTGGAAGCCGAAAAGCTTACCCTGCCGCGCTATGATTCCACCTTTCAATTCGCCTATGCCCGAGCGGTGGATTAGGGCAGGTCGCGGGAGTTTTGGATCTCGATCAAAAAGGAGCCGGGCAACTTTGCCCGGCTCTCGGTTGTCGTCAGGGTCGATTTCAGGGGATCAGGCTGAGCATGCGTCCCACGCGGGCAAATTTCTCCAGGACAAAGTCCATTTGCTCGTCGGTGTGGGTGGCCATGTAGCTGGTGCGCAGCAGCGACAGGTTGGACGGCACGGCGGGCGGGATCACCGGATTGGTATACACCCCTTCTTCGAACAGCATACGCCACGTCAGGAAGGTCGCGTGCTGATCGCCAATGATGATGGGGATGATGGGCGTTTCGCTCGGGCCGGTGTTAAAGCCGAGCTTGGCGTATTCGCCGCGCATTCGCTCGCCGATTTCGTTCACGCGCACGATCCGCTCGGGTTCGTCGATCATCACGTCCAGTGCAGCCGACACGGCGGCGGCGTTGCCCGGGGGCATCGAGGCGCTAAAGATCAGCGATCGGGCGTGATGCTGAATATAGTGAATCACGTCGTCCGAACCGGCAATGAATCCGCCCAGCGAAGCAAACGACTTGCTAAAGGTGCCCATCACCAAGTCGACGTCGTCGTTCACACCCAGATGAATGCCTGTGCCCTTGCCCCCGCCCAGGACGCCGATCGAGTGGGCGTCGTCGACCATCAGGCGCGCCCCATATTTCTTGCAGAGGGGGATGATGTCGCGCAGAGGAGCGATGTCTCCGCCCATGCTGAATACGCCATCGACCACCACCAACCGGCCCGCCTCGTCGGGGATTTTGGCCAGGACGCGCTCGAGATCCTCCATGTCGTTGTGGCGGTACCGTTTCATGGTGCCAAAGGACAGGCGGCAGCCATCGACGATGCTGGCGTGGTCATCCTTGTCGGTGACGACGGTATCGCCGCGACCGATGATGGCCGAGATGGTGCCCAGGTTCACCTGGTAGCCTGTGCTGAACACCAGAGCGGCCTCTTTTTCCACATACTCGGCCAGTCGTTTTTCCAGCTCCAGGTGCCAGGCCAGCGTGCCGTTCAGAAAGCGGGAACCGGTGCAACTGGTGCCGAACTGGCGAGTGGCTTCGATGGCCGCTTCCCGTACGTGGGGATGGGTGGTCAATCCCAGGTAGTTGTTGGAACCGATCATCACCAGCTTCTTGTCGCCGATGGTGACCTCTGTGCCCTCGGTGTCATCCAGGGGCATGAAATAGGGATAGAACCCCGACGCAATTAGCTCTCGGGCGTCGGTCCAGGTCCGGCACTTTTCAAAGAGATCCATGGTTTGGTTCCGCCTTCCTATATCGGGATAGTCACTGCCCGCAGGTCGAGCAGTTGTGCGTGGCGCACGAGGCGCAACTGCTGCCACCGGTCACGGTGCGGCTGTCGCCGTTGCTGCCCTTGCTCATTGCGGAGAAAAGAGAGATGGCCCGGGACGTGCGCTCGCTGCCGCATTGGCTGCAGGTGGCAGGCGAGTCGGCTTGGCTCATGGGGCGCAGTTTTCCAAATTTGGCGCCGCAGTCGGCGCATCGGTACTCGTAGATTGGCATGGTACACACACTCGGTCGGTAATTTGGCTTGAGAACCGGCTTATTGTACAATGTTTTCCAGAATCGGTCAAATGCCCGCGCCTGCATCTGGCGGGCACTAGCAGCTTGTCGGAGAGAAAACCACCGAGGCAAAACGCCGTCTATTTTGTCATTCTGAGGCCCCGAAGGGGCCGAAGAATCTCGCTTTTCGGCTGTCAAATGGGATCTAATGGCGAGATTCTTCGTCGCTCCGGCGGCTTTGCCGCCTCCGTTCCTCAGAATGACAACCCTCTCCGACAGGCTGCTAGACAGTCGCGTCAAACTCGTCCAGAACCGGCGCGGGCTGGCCCATGGCTGTGCGGTAGGCCTGGCCATACAGGTGCCCGGTGACCATGTAGCTGTAGGGGCCTGTGACCAGCCAGCCGATGCCGCAGACGAGGGCGCCCAGACTGCCCACCAAGCCGGCGACCCAGCTCATGACAAAGGTGAGCAGGTAGGTTTTGAAATTGTCGCGGACAAAGGACAGGACCTCGCCAAAGCGGAAGGCAGCGCCCAGGTCGTCACGATCGACATAGAACCCGATGGCCGCTGGCAGCACGATGGACAGGGCAATCCCGTACAAAAAGCTCAAGCAGATTAGCAGCATGCTCAGGGTTATGCTTAGCGCTTCCATGGTGCCGACAGATGATAGGCCCTGGGCGTTCTCGGCGAGCAGCCCGGCGGGAATGCCCAGACAGAGGCTCACCAGGATGATGGGCAGAGCATAGACGATGCCGATGACGATCACTTTGAGCCCATCGGTCAATAGCTTGCCCCAATCGGTCCATTCAGGCAGTTCGTCCTGCTGGCCCCGAATCACGCGCCGGGTGATCTCGACCGAGTAGCCGGCCAGAACCAAGGCGGCCACAATGGCCGGAATGAGCAGGACCCATGAGAATAGGATGCCGACAAGCAGAATGGCAGCCGCCAGGAGGATCTTGACGATCCAGTCCTTGTCTTCGAAAACGAACGCGAACGACTTTCCGATGTCCATTTTTCCCTCCTTGAGTGGTCTTGTCTCCATTATACCAGAAGATGGTACTTCTGGCAATCACTCTACGCCCGAACCGGTGTAAGGTTTCGGGTTTTTCCCTGGAGTGTGGCGGTCGATCCGGCTGGCTAAAGATCCAGCCAGCGCACCTGCCGCTCCTCGAAAGTAACCACGGCCCGGAATCCGAGCTGGCGGAGCAGGTCCTGGGCCATTGCCACGCCCTCGCCCAGATGGTCGGCGCTGTGGGCATCGGAGCCGAGGGTCACCCGTTCGCCGCCGAGCTGCCGATACCAGGCCAGGATCGTGGGCGCGGGGTAGGGCTCGCCCGGCGCCTGACGCCAGCCGGAGGTGTTGACCTCCAGGGCCATGCCTTGCCTGATCGCAGCCTGCAAAATGTCGCAGATCTCGTCCCGGTAGAGGGCTGGCTCAAAGGGGCCATAGTAGGCCGTTCCGTGCCGCTTAATCAGATCCAGATGGCCCAGGATGTCGCCCAGGCCGCTGTGGGCGGCGCGCAAAAGTTCCTGGAAATAGGGGCCATAGGCCTGGCGCTGGTTGTGGGAGCGAAAGTAGCGGCCTGCCATCCGAGCCTCGGAGACGATGCTCCACCCATCGGCATAGTCTATGACGTGAATGGAGGTGACGGCGTAATCCAGGGCCTCGATCTCCAGCCAGGTGCGGATCTCGTCCTCCTTGTGGCTCTGGTACGAGATCTCGATGCCCTGCCGCAAGCAGATGCCCGGCACATCCGCCCGAACGCGGGCGATCTCACGGCTGTAGCGGACCAGGTCCAGGTGGTCGCAGTGGCGGTCGCGGGGGTCCAGGTCGACGTGCTCGCAAAAGCCCACCTCTTCCAGCCCCAGAGCCAGGGCGCGGTGGGCGTGTTCGGCAATGCTCGATTGGCCATCGGCCGAAGCGTCAGAATGGACGTGCAGGTCCAGCCGCGCCGTGGGCGAGCCGGGCAAAGATCGGTGCATGGGGGGAATCACGGGGCAAGCTGGGGCACGATGAACAGAAACAGGCTGGCTCCCGCCAAGGCGATGAGGCCCAGGTAGGGGATGGCCTGAAGGACGGGGTCCAGGGCGCGCGGCAGGAAGCGGCGGAGGGCCAGGGCTGCGGCAGTGGCAGCCAGCATCAGGGCCGGCCAGTTGGATAGGAGCCCGGTCAGGCGCAGGAGGATGGCGCCCGCCAGCAGCGCCGCGGCCAACGGCCAGGCCAGGCGCCGCTCCAGGACCTCGCGCCAGCCCAGAGCCACGGCCAATCCCGCCGGCGCCAGGGCGCGGAACAGATAGCGCCCCTGATGTTGCAGAAACCCCAGGTTGTACCAGGCATAGCTGGCAGCGACCATCACCGCCAGCAGGAGAAGCAACCCGCCCGCGGCCCACTGCCAGCGGGCGATCTCGGCCCGTCGACCCCAGGCCCGGATCAGCCACAGGACGAAGCCAATGAGCGCCAGGGCCGAGAGAAGGGCCGCCACCTGGTACAGGCGCTCATCCAACAAGACGCCCATCCAACCGAACTGACCCCAAAAGCTGTGAAAGGTGGTCACCACCAGATTGTGGGCCCAGGTGCCCAACCCCTGAGCGGCGATAAAGTCGGCGGTGCGGAGCTGGCCTGCCACCACCTGATCGTGGCGGGCCAACCCCAAAAAGTCGAGCCCGCCGTAGATGGCCAGGTTGCGCAGCCACCAGGGAAGGGCCAGCCCAATGGCTGGCGCGAAATAGAGAAGCCCCCCTTGGATGGTGCGGCGCAGGGTGGGGGGCGTGTCGGTCAGCCACAGGTGCCGGAGGCCCACAGCCGCCAGCGCCAGGGGCAGGGCAATATAGACCCCCGACTTGGTCAGGAAACACAGGCCGGTGGCGATGCCCATCAGCAGCAGGAGGCGGGCGTTGGCGCCCTCTCCTTGCGGGTCCTCATCCGCCTTTAGATAGCGCAGGCCAAAGAGTGCAACGCCTGCCAGCAAAAGCTCGGAAAGGGGGTCGTTGTTGGCCGAAGCGACCATGGCCAAATGCATGGGCAAAAAGGCGACAAAGGCCGTCGCTCCCAGGGCCAAGTAGGGACGGCCAGGGGCCGCTGTACACACGATCCGGTGGATGGCCACCAGCAGCCACCCGCCCAGGAACACCGACAACAGACGGATGGGCAGGAGAGCTCCGTCAAAGAGGGCGTACACCGGCACGGCCAACAGGTAGTAGAGGGGAGGTTGATGGAACTCGTAGCGGATCGGCTCGATGCTCATGTCGGGGGGAAAGTGGGCGGCTTTGATCTCTTCCAGGTAGTCGCCCGGATAATCGCCCATTTTGAGGATCGGGAACCGGCCCTGCTCGGCGAGGTAGCGGATATAGTTATAGTGGGCGGGCTCATCGGGCGCCTGCCAGGCGGGGGTATAGATCGCGTACAGGGTCCCCAGGATGGCGTAGAGGACGAGGATCGTCGCCAAAAGTCCGCCTATCCGGTTGTCTCGCTTTGGCCGCGTCATAGCACCTCCGGCCCTATTCTACCCCAGCTAGGGTAAAAAGCCAAACAAGCGGAGGGGAGGCATCGCCAGTATGTGGTGTGTCGGCCCAATTGGCAGAGATGGGCAGCGTCTGGTGCGAGGCGGAATCGACTTTGGCAAGGACTTGGCCTCTACGGGTTGGCGGCGAGGGAGCGATAAAGGGCCAGGGTGTCGGCAGCGATCTTTTCCCAGCGAAATTCGGCCGCCAGGGCCAGGGCGCCGCGGCCCAGCCGTTGGCGCCCTTCTGGGTCGGCCGCCCATTGGGCGATGGCCAGGGCCAGGGCCTGGGGATCTTCCGGGGGCACCATCGCCACGTTGCCGCCATCGGATAGTTCGGGCAGGGGGATGCGGGGCCGGGTGGTGACGATGGGCACGCCGTGGGCCAGCGCGGCGTGGAACGTGCCGTGGAGGAACGATACCCCGTCGCGGAAGGGCAGGGCGCACAGATCGGAGGCCCAGAAGCAGGCCGAAACCTCCTCGCCGGCGAGATACCCGGTCCATTGCACTCGCTCCTCCAACCCCAGCTCGGCGATGAGCTGCTGGATCTGCAGCAGGTATTGAGCATTGGTTGGGTCGCTGGCGCCGGTCTGCCCGCCGATGAACAGCAGGCGGGCTCGTGGGACCAGGCCCGAGACCAGGTGATGCAGGGCGTGCAGCAGGATGTCTACGCCCTTGCGGTCGTTGATAAAGCCAAAGAAGCAGAGCAAGAGATCCTCAGGTCCAGCGCCCCAACGCCTCCGCCAGGCAGTCCGATCGTACTCTTGGGGCAATCGCGGCGCGATGTTCGAACCGATGGGGATCAGGGCAGGAGGCCGCCCCAGCGCTTGCTGCAAGCTTTGCCAGTCCTCGCGATTGGTGGTAATGGCCGCGTCGCTCTGGCGGGCCAGCTCGGTGACCACCCGGCGGCGCAGCGGGCCTGCCTTGGGAAAGAGGTAGGGTACTTTCAAGTCGTGGAAGGTGGCGACCGACCGGGGCCGCGGGAGGCCCTTCCACCGCAATCGACGGGGCCAAAAATTGATGGCCGGGTGCATGGCATAGGCGGCGGCCTGATATTGGACGTGGACCACGTCGGGCGAGTGGGCGCCGATGGTATCGTGCAGAACGCGCCAGCAGCTCCAGTCCCAGCGCTCGACGATGGGATGGACGGCGAGCCCTGGCGCCGGACCGGCTGCCGTGGAGGTCAGAACGTGGACCTTGCACCCCAGATCGGCCAATGCCTGCCCGATTTCCCGGGTGTAATCGCCCACGCCACCCTGCATGGGCGGAAATTCGCCAGTGACAAAAAGCACCTTCATGGGCGATGCCCCCGCAACCCGGAACGGAGCACCTGGCGATAGGCGCGCACCCGTTCAGCCCGCAGGGGGCGTTTGTGGCCCACCAGCCATTTGAACCCCTCGCGGGTGAGTTGGTACCCATAGGTGGCCAGCAAAAAGGCGCGCAAGGCCTCGGCCTGTAGCGCGCCGTGGTGCTTGCGAAAATAGCGCACCTTGCTGCTCTGAAAATGGATGTGCCGGGCGGGCACCACCTGCTCGCTGCTTTTGCCCTCGTGGTGGATCACCCTCGCTGTGGGCAGGTAGACCACCTTCCATCCCGCGTCTTGGATCCGTTTGCACCAATCCATCTCTTCCGAATACATGAAAAAGCCCTCGTCCAACCCACCCACCTGGTCATAGACCTCGCGGCGTACCAGCAGACAGGCGCCCGCCACCCAATCGACGGGTTGTATGGCCTCGTCGGGCGTGTCGGCCATGTAGTAGCGGCGCAAAAGAGGATTGTCGCGCCACCATTCCTGGACGACGGTACTTTCGACCAGGGCCGTGGCCAAGGTGGGGAATCGGCGGCGAGAGGGTTGCAGGCTGCCGTCGGGGTAGCAGAGCCGGGGGCCCAGGGCGCCCACCTCGGGATGGGCGTCCATATAGGCCATCATGGTCGACAGGGCAGCGCCCACGATCTCGGTATCGGGGTTGAGGAGCAATAAAAAGCGTCCTGTGCTCTCCACCAGACCCTGGTTGTTGCCGGCCGTAAAACCCCGGTTATCCGGGTTGGCGATGAGGCGCACCTGAGGGAACTCGGCCCGCACCATCTCGGGACTGCCGTCGGTGCTGGCATTATCGACGACGATGATCTCGATGGAGGGTTCACTATCGGACATGGGAGCGAGGTCATCGTCCGCAGGCTGGGAAGCGCCGAGCACCGAGGCCAGGCAACGGCGCAGCAGGTCGCAGACGTTCCAGCTTACGATGACAACGCTCAGATCAACCACGTCTCTCCCGTTCTCGGGGTTATTCTTGTCGGTCGATGGTATACTCGGCCAGTTCGTGCAACGCCGTTCGCGATTTGCCCTCCGGCAGAACCTGGAGCGCCGCCTGGCCCTGGTGGATCAGGTCGCGCGCCCGATCCAACGCTTGGGTCACCGCCCCAGATTCGCGGATGGCAGCGACCACGCTGCCGACCAACTCTTCATCACGGCTACCGTGCAACACCCGCGCGATCCGGTCGTCTTGGGGATGGTCCCGCAGATAGTACATCGCCGGCAGCGTCACAATGCCCTCGCGCAGGTCGCTGCCCACGGGCTTGCCCAGGGTCTTCTCGTTGCCCTCAAAGTCCAGCACGTCGTCGACGATCTGGAACCCGGTACCCAAAAGCTGTCCATAGTCGCGCAGCGCGATGATTTCGACCTCGGGGGCGTTGCTGAGCACGGCAGCCGCTTCGGTGGAGGCGGCAAAGAGGGAGGCCGTCTTGGCGTGGATGCGCTGGTCATAACGATCCAGGGCAGTCTGCCAGGCCTGCTCGCTGTCGAGGCAGGGCAGTTCCCCGCGGTCAAAGATCTGGCGCAGCTCACCGCTACAGATGGTCATCAGGGCGTTGGCAAAGATGCCCATGACGCGCACATGGTTGGTCGAGGCCGCCAGGCTTGCTGCCCGGGCAAAGAGATAATCGCCGGTGAGGACCGTGGCTCCGGCGCTCCAGCGGGCGTTCAACGTGGTCTTGCCCCGCCGCAACAGAGCGCCATCGATCAAGTCGTCGTGGACGAGAGTAGCGGTGTGCAGCATCTCGACCGAGGCGGCCAGCGACACCAGCTTTTCCATATCGGTGGGATAGAACTGACCCGCCAGCAAGGCCAGGGCCGGACGCAGTCGTTTGCCGCCGCTCTCGAGCAGATAATCCAGCACGAGCGTGAGCTGCGGATAGTCGGGATGCATCGGCTCGCGCATCTTGCGCTCGACCCGCTCCAGATCGGCTGTCAGGTGTGCCAGTAACGGAATGGTCTTCAAACTACTTCCTCTCTGCATCACTTTTCAGTGGACGGAATGCCCAATTTGCGTCTGCGCCAGCTTGCCAGCGCTGCCCCTTACCCATCGAGCCCGAACAGTCGCCGGGCGTTGGCAGTGGTCGCCTGGGCCACTTTTGCCAACTCGATCCCCCTCAGCGCCGCGATCTGTTCGGCCACCAGCCGGACGTAGGCCGGTTCGTTGCGCTTGCCCCGATGGGGATGGGGCGCCAGCCACGGGCAGTCGGTTTCGACCATCAGGCGCTCCAACGGAACCGATCGCACTACCTCAGGCAGGTCGCGCGCGTTCTGGTAGGTCACCGGTCCCGAAATGGACAGATAAAATCCCAGCTCGATGGCCCGTTCGGCCATGGGCAGGTCGCCGGAAAAGGTGTGCAAGACCCCCAACCGGCCTGCCAGCGGAGAACGGGCCTGGCCTGCTGCCCAATCGGTCAGAATCTCCAGGACTTTTTGGTGGGCATCCCGGTCGTGGATGACCACCGGTTTACTCATCTTGGCGGCCCAGGCCAATTGGGCCTGAAAGGCTCGCCTTTGCACGTCGCGCGGCGACAGGTCGCGGTAGAAATCCAGACCGATCTCGCCCACTGCCACCACCTTGGGTTGTTGCGCCAATTCCCGCAATTCGGCCAGGGCCGCCCCATTCAGGTCTACGGCGTTGTGGGGATGGATGCCCACCGCCGCGTACAGAAAGGGATATTCCTGAGCCAGCGCCAAGGCCCGGCGGCTCGCCTCCAGGCTGCCACCGATGGTAATCATCTGGGTCACGCCCGCCTCTTGGGCGCGAGAGATGACCGCCGCGCGGTCCTTATCGTACCTGGATGAATCCAGGTGGGCGTGTGTGTCGACCAGGTTCACTCTTTCAAGCCCGCAATCCGGAGCCCATCCTCCAAAATTTGCTGCACCCGGTCGCCATGGGTCGTCTCGCAATACACCCGGATGACCGGCTCGGTACCCGAGAATCGAATGAGCAACCAGCCCCCATCCGACAGGCTGAACTTGAAGCCGTCGGTGGTGTCCAGACCGGTCACCTCCAGCCCGCCGATGGTCGCCGGCTTGGCGTCCAGCACCCGCTGCCGGGTGGCGTCGCGCAGTTCGGGCGGAAAGCGGGTATCGATGCGGTCATAGTAGTGGGGGCCCACCTGGCTAAAAAGATGCTCGATGAGCTCCGAGGGCTTTTTGTCCATGCGGACCATCAGGTCCAACATGTAGAGACCGGCCAGGATGCCATCCCGCTCGGGCACGTGATGGCGAAAGGCATAGCCGCCGCTCTCTTCGCCGCCAATGAGGGCGTCCACTTCCAACATCTTGGGCGCCACGTATTTGAATCCGACGCCCGTCTGATAGACGGGCACGTCGTAGAGCTTGCCCAGTTTTTCCAGCATCGAAGTGGTCGACAGGGTCTTGACAATGGGGCCCCGCTCGCCGCGCACCTCCAAGAGGTACATGGCCAACAGGGCATAGACCTGGAGCTGGTTGACAAAATTTCCCTCTTCGTCGCCCACGCCTACCCGGTCGGCATCGCCGTCGTTGATCAGGGCTATGTCGGCCCCGACTTCTTTGACTTGGGCCAGCGCCACGTCCACGTTGGGTGGGATGGGTTCGGGGCGGAGCATCTCGGGGAAGATCGGATTTCGCTCGGCATGGATCTCGACAATGCGAGTCTTGCCGCCCCCCAAGATCCGCGGGAACCAACCCGCGCCATTGCCCCACATGACATCCACCAAAACGGTCAGCCCGGCGTCCTTGATAGGCTGGACGTCGATCATCCGGGCGATCTGTTCCAGATAGGCAGGGGCGGCGTCGAAATAGACGATCTTGCCCTCGCTCAGGGCTTTGTCCAGGGGCATACGTTTGACCCCCGAGATATCGGGGATCAGGCGCTCGATTTCACTCAGGCCCTCGGGGGCGATGGCGCCGCCCTGTTCGTTTCGCACCTTGAACCCATTATCCGTGTAGGGATTGTGGCTGGCGGTGACGTTCACGGCGCCGGCGGCCTTTTGGGCCAACACGGCGTAGGAAATAACCGGCGTCGGCGTGGCGCCGTCGGTCAGCAGGACGCGAAAGCCGTTGGCCGCCAGCACTTCGCTCACGGCTGCGGCAAAGTGCTCGCCGATGAATCGCTGGTCGTGGCCCACCACCAGGGTCTCGCCCGCCTTGCCTTTTCCCAGCATATAGGAGGCAAAGCCCTGGGCGCAGCGCCGGACGTTATCAAAAGTATAATCTTCTGCAACTCGGGCTCGCCAGCCATCTGTGCCAAATCGAATATCGGTCATGGATTGTCTCCTTTACAAGTGGTAAATCTGTGTTAGATGGGCAAGATCCGAGTCCACCATCATTTCAATCAAGGCTTTGAAGGATACTTCCGGCTCCCAACCCAATTCTCGCCGGGCCTTGGAAGGATCGCTCACCAAGAGATCCACTTCGGCAGGGCGGATGAATTTCGGGTCGACCACGACATACTTTTCCCAATCGAGGTCCAGGCGATCAAAGGCCACCTGGCACAGCTCTCGCACCGAGTGGGTCTCCCCTGTGCCCACGACATAGTCGTCGGGCTCGTCCTGCTGCAACATCAGCCACATGGCTTTGACATAATCGCCAGCATACCCCCAATCGCGGCGCGATTCCAGGTTGCCCAGATGCAGTTCGTGGGCCAACCCCAGCTTGATCTGGGCCGCGCCATAGGTGACCTTGCGTGTGACGAACTCGAGTCCGCGCCGCGGGCTCTCGTGATTAAAGAGAATCCCCGAACAGGCAAATAGATTGTAACTCTCCCGATAATTCACGGTGATCCAATGGCCATAGACCTTGGCCACCCCGTAGGGGCTGCGCGGGTAAAAGGGAGTCTGTTCGGTCTGCGGCACCTGCTGAACCTTGCCAAACATCTCGCTGCTGGAGGCTTGATAAAAGCGAGCCTGGGGCACCGTAGTGCGCATGGCTTCCAGCACGCGGGTGACGCCAATGGCCGTGAATTCGCCGGTCAGTACAGGTTGCTTCCATGATACGGGCACAAAGCTCTGGGCCGCCAGGTTATAGATCTCATCGGGTCGATATTCGGCCATGATGTCGATCAGCGACGTCTGGTCCAGAAGGTCGCCATGGACCATCGTCACGTGATTCTGAATGTGCTCGATGCGGCCAAAGTTGACGGTGCTGGACCGCCGGACCATGCCGACCACGTTGTAGCCCTGTTCGAGCAGGAACTCGGCCAGGTAGGAACCATCTTGCCCGGTCAGCCCGGTGATAAGTGCTGTTTTCGCCATTCCTAATATCCTTGCTCGAGATCACCCATGCCAAACCGTCAGAGGTTTTGGGTCGTTTCTCGACGCCAATATTCCAGAATATCCTGGATGCTTTGCTCAAAGGGGATGGTGGGCTGCCATCCTGTGCGTTCGCGCAGGCGGGAGGCGTCGCAGACGATCTCGGGAATGTCTGCGGGTCGCATGCGCTCGAGATCCTGACGGACCTCTATCGGCACGCGGCTCAAGGCCAACATCCCATTCAGGACTTCCTGGATGCTGTGGGATTCTCCCGAGCCCACATTATACACCTGCCCCGGTTCTCCTTCTGTGATGAGCAGCACATAAGCCCGGACGACATCTCGAACGTCGCAGAAATCACGGCGAGCGTCCAGATTGCCCACTTTCATAACCGGCGGGCGCTGGCCCTGTTCTGCGGCAGCGATCTGGCTGGCAAAGTCGGGCGCCACAAACCCGGGACGCTGTCGGGGGCCGATGTGGTTAAAGGGTCGAACGCGGATCACGTGTAGCTTGTGGGTCAAAAAGTACTGCAAGCCCATCAGGTCTTGGGCCACCTTGCTGAGGGCATAGGCATTCAATGGTCGCAAGGGGCAATCTTCGTGGACCGGCAACTCGTCGGTGCGAACCAGCCCATACTCTTCGCCCGAGCCCACCACCAGCACGCGGCAGTCGGGGTTCACCTGGCGGACACCCTCCAACACGTTGAGCTGCATGCGGATGTTGGTTTCAAGGGTCGGCCACGGGTCGCGCAGAGAAGCCGAGACCAAAGGCTGGGCGGCCAGATGAAAAATGACATCGGGCTGCGCCTGTTCCAGGACAAAGGTCATCACATCCAGCCGGGACAGCTCGGCCGGGTAGAGTTCCAATTTCCCGCACAGGTCGATGATGTTCTTGTAGGGCCCAAAAACAGTGCCTGCCACCTGCCAACCGAGGGCTTGCAGGTGCTCGGCCAGGTAACTACCGACAAAGCCAGAAATGCCGGTGATGAGTGCTTTCAAGGCAACCCCCAACGTCCAGGAGCCAATTGCTCCCGGCAACTCGCAGGCTATTATACCTTACTTTGTGCCTCATCGCAAAGGTAAAGGACGAGTGGACCAATGACGTTGCGAACCTGGCCATTTGATGTTATAATAGGCGCGTGTCAAGGAGCATTAAAGATCGTGTCGGGCGACAGATTGTCACTGGAACACGTCCAAAAAGGATTTAATCCCGTGGAAAAGGCCCAGATTTGGCTTGAAGCGAGTCGGATAGCCGCACATCAGGGAGATCTGGCCGAGGCTCGTCGTCTGTTGCAGGCCGCGGTGGAAGCCGATCCCACCTGCGCCGAAGCCTGGTTTCGGTTGGGTCAAATGGAGGAAGAACCGCAGGAGCGGGCCCGATTTTTCCGGCAGGTCCCAGCTTTGGAGCCGGAAAACCCCCAGGCCCAGGCCGAGCTGTCCCTCCTGGAATCGTCGCATGCGCCTGATGACTCGGACCATGCGCCGACCCTGCGCTCGATCTTGGCGGTCCTCACGCTGGTTGCCAGCCTGGCCCTCCTGGCTATTTTGCTCTGGGGGCCGGTGGACGAGAGCCTGGCCTGGTTGATGCCCCTGCCCACTCCAACGGTCACTCCCGCGCCCACTCGAACGCCAGGCGAGATCGCTGCCCAATTCGAACCACAGTTGGAAGCAGCCATTGCCGAGGGAAGGTGGGAGCGCGCCGTGGATCTGGTGGCCACCATGCAGGGCGTGGATCCCACAGGGGCCGATACTCAGCGATGGGCGCATGACACATACCTGCAATATGGACAAGCGTTGGTCGGCGCTGGCGCCCACACCCAGGCCTTGGAGCAGTTTACTACTGCGCTCTCCCTGGATCCCGAGAGCGAGGAAACCGGCGTCTGGCAAGAGGCTGCCCAGCTCTTCCTTGCAGGTCAGGATGCCGTCCAGGCCAGCGAGTGGGATCAGGCTATTGAAGCCTTTGAAAAAGTGCAGGAGTTGGTGCCCGATTATGGCGATGTGGTCAACCGCACCCTGTACGCCTATCGTTTCAAGGGAGAAGCAGCGTTGCAGGCCGGGGACAATAGGACGGCCATCGAGGCGCTGTCGGTCGTTCGAGAGGCCCGGCCCCAAGATCAGTATACCATGACCCTCCTGGCTCAGGCCTATTTCCGGCGAGGGGTCCACCGTCACGAAAAGTTTGAACTCAAGGATGCCCGGGCCGATCTGGAAGCGGCGTTGGCTTTGCAGCCGGATAACCCCGAGATCCAGGCGAGGCTCGACCAGGTTATGGAGGACCTCTTTCCGCCCAAGCGCATCGAGATCAACATTACAACCCAGCGATTCTATGCCTACGAGGGAGATCGCCTGGTGTACAACTGGCCCACGTCCACCGGCCTGCGAGGCAGAGATACAGCCGCCGGCCATTTCAAGGTCCAGTCCAAGATCGAGATGGCCTGGTCCAGCATTTGGCAACTCAAAATGCCCTACTGGTTGGGCATCTATAATGTCGGTACGGTGGAGAATGGCATTCATGCGCTGCCCATTCGCACCGATGGAAGTGTGATGTGGGGGGGCTTGCTGGGGCAGCGCGCATCGTATGGCTGCGTGATTTTGAGCACCCAGGCGGCCAAAACCCTCTACAATTGGGCCGAAATCGGAACGCCGGTGTGGATTCATTACTAGCGGGGGGCGACCGTGGTACGACAGATCTTTTACGAACAGATTCAAGAGCTGTTGGAGAACTTGTTGGCGATGGGGCACGTGGTGGCCCACTCGATTGACCGCGCCATCCAGGCTTTGGTCAATCAAGATGAGGCGCTGGCCCACGAGGTGATCGCCTTTGACGACCAGATCAACGCCGCCCAGTACGACATCGATGAGCAGTGCCTTGTCCTGATCGCCACTCAGCAGCCCATGGCCAGCGATCTGCGCATTTTGTTAGCGGCGTCCAACATCGCGTCCGAACTGGAGCGGATCGGCGACTATACCGAGGGCATTGCCAAGCTGGCGATCAAACTGGCCGATCGCCCCATGCTCAAGCCCTTGATCGACATCCCCCGCATGGCCGAACTGGGGCGCGAAATGTTGATCCGGGCCCTGCAGGGGTTTATCTCTCAGGACTCGCAGATTGCCCAACAGATTGGGGATGAGGACGATCTGGTCGACGCGCTGTACGACCAGGTGTATCGCGAACTGCTGGTATACATGATGGAGGATCCTCGCACCATCACTCAGGCCACCTATCTGCTCTGGGTGGCCCACAACCTGGAGCGCATCGCCGATCGGACGACCAATATCGCCGAACGGATTGTGTTTACCAGCAGCGGCAAGGTCGTGGATTTGAACCGCTAGGGACCCAACAGACAAGCCGCAGAAAGCGTGCGGCTACTTTTTAGACGGAGGCTTGACCTATGACCATGGATCTGGGCCAGTTGACTCAGATGACCACCTGGCTCGACGAAGAACACCGTCGGGACAAAGCAGAACTGATCCGCTTGCAACAGCAGATCGAGAGGCAAGAGACCGAGCTGCAAGACCAGAGTCACGTGATCCGCAGCCTGGAAGAGCGGGTGACTGGCCTTCGCAACCAGCTCCTCAAGTATGCCCAACTGGAAACGTCTCTGGATCAGTTGAAAGAAGAAGTGGTGCAAATGTTCGCCAAGGCCGACGAGCGCCGCCAGCAGGAGAGCCGCGAGGCGGCGCGGGTGCGGGCCGTGGAGAACGACAACGTTTCGCGCAGCCTGAACGAGATTCGTCGCGAGTTAGAGATCTTGCCGCGTCAGTCTGAGGAACTGGCCCTGCGCAAGGCGGAGCAAAAGCGGGTGAGCGACATCTTGTTGGTCGTCCAGCAGGACGTCACCGCTCTGTCGCAGGGGGTGGAGAACCGCCTTCGCGGGTTGGCCTTTCTGGAGGATGGCCGCCAACAGGACGCCAAGCGGATCGCCCAGCTTCAGCAAGAGACCCTGGAGGCGCTCAAACGGCTCGAGCAGCAGGGGTCACGCATCCAAAGGCTGGAGGACATCTCGCAACGCCAGGAACGGGACACCGGCGAGCTGAAGCAGTTGATCTCGCAATTGCGAACGTCGCAACGCGAGTTTGTCGAAGCGCAACTCCTGGAGGCCGAGTCGGTCAAACGCAGCCTGTCCGAGTGGATCGAAGTGATGGAAGCCCACGTTAAAAAAGTCGATCAGTTCACGCTGCAAATCCAAGAGTTCGCCGAGACATTCCGGGAGGATCGCCAGGTGGTGGAAAGCATTGAGCGCTTTCAGGAGGCGATCAAGCGCGAGCAAACCCAGGTGTCCGAGCTTCAGCGCCTGGCGGAGGAACGCCAGAAGCGCCAAATGGAGCAATGGAGCGAGGACAACGAAAAGCGGTGGAAAAAGGAGCTTTTGCACTGGGAGCATCAGTGGAGCGAGCAGGAAAAGCGCAACCAGAGCGTGTTGAATCGATTCGCAACCATTGAGGAGCGCCAGGTCGAAACGCGTACCTGGGTCGACGCCGCCTGGAAGTTTGTGGAAGCGATGGTGACCTACGAGAGCCAGGAAGCGCGTCGCTGGATGGGCGAAATGACCCGCCTGCTGGAAGAAAAGCCCAAAAAAGAGAAATAGCAGCTCGGCTCGTTTTGGGGCGGGCTGACGGCCGTTGAGGACAAGGAAGGCATCGTGCGCGTAATTGGAACCGCCGGGCATGTGGATCATGGCAAATCTTCGCTGGTCCGCGCCCTGACCGGCATCGATCCCGACCGGCTCAGAGAAGAAAAAGAGCGCGAGATGACCATCGACCTGGGATTTGCCTGGCTCTCTCTGCCGGGCGGAGAGCGGGTGGGTATCGTGGACGTCCCTGGGCACAAGGACTTTATCAAGAACATGCTCGCGGGGGTGGGGGGCATTGATGCGGCCCTTTTTGTCGTCGCCGCCGACGAAGGGGTCATGCCCCAGACACGGGAACACCTGGCCATTCTCGACCTGCTGGGCGTGCCCGGCGGCGTGGTGGCCTTGACCAAGATCGACATGGCCGAGGACGAGGACTGGGTGGATCTGGTGGAGGCTGACCTGTTGGAGGTCTTGGATGGCACCGTGCTGGAAGGGGCGACGGTGGTGCGCTGCTCCTCCCGCACAGGCGACGGGCTGGGGGCCGTGGTCGAGGAATTGGAGCGCTACCTGGCCCAAAATGCGCCGCGGCGCGACGTGGGGCGGCCTCGTTTGCCGGTGGATCGGGTATTCACCATCCCCGGATTCGGCACGGTGGTCACCGGTACCTTGAGCGACGGTTCCTTTTCAGTGGGTCAAGAGGTCGAAATTCAGCCCTCGGGCATCAAGACACGAATTCGGGGATTGCAAACCCACAAGGAAAAGATCGAGCAAGCCGTTCCGGGCAGCCGGGTGGCCATCAATCTGACCGGTCTGAGCAAAGAAGAGGTCCGGCGCGGCGATGTGGTGACGTCGCCCGGCTGGTTGCAGCCGACGACGATGGTCGATTGTCAGCTTCGATACCTGGCCGATGCCCCTCAGAGCCTGAAGCACAACGCCCAGGTCGATTTTTTCTGCGGCGCATCCGAGGCGCGGGCCCGAGTGCGGCTGTTGGGCGTCCAGGTTTTGGAGCCGGGCGAGCAAGGTTGGGTTCAATTACACCTGGAGGAGCCGGTCGCCTTGGTCAAAGGCGACCGATTCATCATCCGCCAGCCCTCGCCCAGTCTCACGGTGGGCGGCGGGACGGTGATCAATCCCTTCCCTGGACGCCGCCATCGGCGCTTCCGACCCGACGTGATCGAGAAGTTGGAGACCCAGGCCCACGGCAGTCCCCAAGAGGTGCTGTTGCAAGATCTGGAACGCCGGCAACCGTGCGAGGTCCGCGAGCTTTTGGAGCGGAGCAGCATGGACCGCGCCCAGGCCCAGGAGGCGCTTCAGGCGCTGGTGGCCGACGATCAGATCTATGTGCTGGATGCCGGGTCCGGCAGCGGGCCCGAGGCGCGCATCGCCGATCCGATGTTCCTGATCACGCGTTCGGGTTGGGGTGCGCTCCGTGAACGGCTGGAAGCCCTGCTAAAGGCGTACCACGACCAGTATCCCCTGCGGATTGGAATGCCGCGCGAAGAGGTCAAGAGCCGCTTGCAGCGCTACATCCCCAAGCTGACCCCCCGGTTGTTCAACGAGATCATAGGCCGGGGAATCAGGCACGATTGGCTGGTCGAATCGGGTGGGGTGCTCCACCTCTCCTCTCACCAGGCGCGCTTTACCGACCGACAACAGCAATTGGTGGATCGCCTCCTGGCCGATCTCAGCCGCAGTCCCTACCTGACCCCCTCGGTGGCTCAGTGTGAGGAGCAGGTGGGCGCCGATGTGGTCAATGCGTTGGTGGAGCAGGGCCGTTTGATCAAGCTGGGCGATGATGTGCTGTTCTTGACCGAGACCTTGGAAGAGATGCGCGACCGGGTTGTGACCTATCTCCGGGAGCACGAGACGATCACTGTGGCCCAGATCCGCGATCTCTTTGGCACCAGCCGCAAGTATGCCCTGGCCCTGGCTGGGTACCTGGACGAAAAGCGCATTACGCGCCGCGTGGGCGATGATCGCCTGCTGCGCTAGCTGCCGGAGGGCAAAGACGAGATGAAACCCACCCTCGACGGCTCGAGGTTTGGCTCGATTGTCATCAATGGCGAGACCTTCAAACACGACGTACTCATCCGTCTGGATGGACGGGTGAGCAAGCGCCAGAAAGAGCTCTCGAAAGCAGTGTACGGCACGTCGCACATTCTGTCACTGGCCGAAGCTCAGCACGTCTATGAACAGGGGGCCGCCCGGCTCATTGTCGGCGCCGGCCAATTTGGCACCGTCAAACTCGCGGACGACGCGGCCGCCTTCTTTGAGGAAAATCAGTGTCTGGTGGACCTGTGGCCCATGAGCCAGGCAATGGAGGCCTGGAATCGGGCCGAGGGACCCATCATTGGCTTGTTTCATATCACTTGTTAACGACCGATTGGAGAGGAGGTGCAAAGTATGACCGTCACCCTGTACAGCAAGCCGGGGTGTCCCCATTGCGCTGGAGCCAAAGATGATCTGGCGCAACGGGGCATCGCCTATACCGAATACAACGTCCAAGCCGACAAGGTCCGGCTGGAGGAGATGTTGAGCCTGAATGGGGGGCGGCGCCACGTGCCGACTCTCGTTCAGGACGGCAAGGTCACCATTGGCTTTAACGGCTATTGAGGGGTATGAAGGTCCGCCGGCGGCGGGCCAAGCCCAAGAGCCCCTTTCTCAAAAGGGGCAGAGACGAGCCATCGGTTAGTGCCGGTGGCTCTTTTTATGGGAAAACCGAGTGCTCCCTGCCCCCGCCTGGCGGGCAGACTTGACGCCGGTAACCGCAGGCTAGGACTCGGACTTGCCAAAGATCCCCTTGATGGCTCGATCCAGCAGATCAAAGATGAGGTTTTCCTTAAAGCCGCTGGCCCAGGCCAGAGGATAGACGATCCAGGGTGTGACGGTGGTCAGCGTGCCGCTGTCGGCCTGCAACCCCGAGGGCAACAGGCTCAGGGTCAGCAGGAGTTGAAAGCTCATGTACACAGTGGCCCCCAGCACCAGGCCGAGGAACGGCTTGGCGACGTAGGTCAGGTTGTATTGGGGATCGAAATCGCGCTGCGATACGTGGCGGAGCAGGCTATAGAGCACGGCGACCACCCCGCCGATGCCGCCCCACACCATGGCCCGCAAAAAGATGTCCAGGCTGCCCACCACGGGCTCCAATCCAACCGGCGCGATCAGGTCGTGGAACCAGCGATGGTTCAGAAGGATGAGCAGCGCCAGGTAGACGAACCCCCATAGAAATCCCCAAAGGGTGATCAGCCAGGCATATTTGTGGGCGCCGCGCCTGCTTTCGGCCACCCGTTTCAGGCGGGCTTGGACCTGTTCGAGATAGTATTCGGCCTGGGGAATCCGGGCGGCATCGCGGCGGAGGACAATGTCGCGGGCCTTGAGGAGCTGGTTGTAGCAGTCGGTGGCAATGTCCTCGTTTTCGCCCACCTGGTCGGTCACCCCTTGGTACAGGTCCGAGATCTCGCCGTCCAGTTGCTGGAGGCGCTCGGCCCCCAACCATTCCAGGAGCTGCTGCCGTTCCTGTTGGGTGAGCGAGGATTCGGGCAACTCGAGTTTTGCGATCCTCTCGCGCTCCTGAATGTCGTAGGTGCCCGGGGATGCCAGGCTGCTTGCCCGGACACGGCTGCTCGCGTGGGACAGGGATTTCCCCGACACCAGATCGTCCATCTGGGGGGGCGGCGCTTTGAACAGAAAAGCTTCTTCGCTCGGGGGCTCCTCGTCCCAACTGGCTTCCAGCGGTGGAAGGGGGCCCCGAGTCGTTGGCGGGGTCGTGATGGTTGGCCGGGTCGGGCGAAAAGCCGTCTCAATGGCTGGCGTGATGGGCAGGTCCGCCTTGACGCGGACCGGCTCGGCTTCGGACGCCTTGGGTGAGGGTGAAGGGGTTTGCTGAGGGCTTGGAGTGATCCGCCTCAGCGGTGTGATCTTGGGACTGTGTCCTTGTGGAACCGACATCGCATTGGCCATTGGTTTTACCTCCCCTGCTGCTGTGCGGATCCGCACCGGTGAATGCCCAGAGAGCGCAGCAACATAGTGCGAATGATGTATCCCAATAGATTGTACTCTAAAAAAAGAAAAAAAGCAAGTTAATTGGACAGATGGTGCCTGAAAATACCCAACTCAGTATACCCCTCTTTCTTCTACCCGGTTCGAAAACTTGCAGGTTTGGTGAAAAATAGGTATAATAGCTCGCTGTGAATCTGATAGGAGAGGTATTGGCATGCCGAAACGAACCTGGCAGCCCAAAGTACGGCGGCGCAAGCGCGTGCACGGCTTTCGGGCGCGAATGAAAACCAAGGGCGGACGTCTCGTTCTGAAGGCGCGGCGCCTGCGAGGCCGCCGTCGCTTGACAGTATAAGATGTGTGACGCCTGGCCCGTGGCCTGCTGCATGGGCCAGCCACGTGATGCAAAAAAAGTATCGTTTGCGCTCGAGCGCTGACTATGACCGTGTACGAACAGAGGGTCAAAGCTGGCCCCATCGCCTGATGGTGATCTCGACACGAGCCAATGGCCTGGATCGCAGCCGGTTTGGCTTTGTGGTCGGGCGGCGGATGGGCAATGCGGTGCAGCGCAACCGGATCAAGCGGCGAATGCGCGAGTCGGTACGGGTGAGAATCCAACAGGGTGAGATTGCTTCGGGAAGGGATGTCGTGTTGATCGCACGGCGCCCTATTCAGCAGGCGTCTTTTCATCAGGTCGACCAAGCGATCGGCCTGATGTTGCGTCGGGCAGGCTTGCAAAAGGCTGCCCAACAGTAGTGGGCGGAGTGTCGTGAAATACCTGCTGTTGGGAGTGATTCGCCTCTATCAGGCGACGCTATCTCGAGTTTTACCTCCTGCTTGCCGGTTCACTCCTTCCTGTTCTCACTATGCATATGAAGCGGTTGATAAATATGGGACGATCAAAGGAGGGTGGCTGGCGGTCAAGCGAGTGGCTCGCTGCCACCCTCGTAACCCAGGTGGGTACGATCCCGTTCCCTGATGCAAGCGGGTTACCCTTCAAGGAGGCCATGTTTTGAGCCAAGGGAAGCGTGTGCTAGGAGCAATCATAGGATTGCTTTTGCTAAGTTTGATGTTGTCCTCGTGCGGAGCGACGCCGGTGGCAGAGAATTGGCCAGGGTTGACCCAGGCCGACGGCACGATCTTTGCCATTAGTGGCGCGCCTCAACAGGTCTATATGCTCGATGCGGAAACGGGGACGCAAAAGGGGACCTTTATTCCCCAGGGCGACCATCGGGGCATTGCCTATTGGAGCCCGGTGGCGGTGGGGAATGGGTTGGCCTATGTCGGATTTTCCGACTCGGTGTCGGGCATTGCCGGCCTGTACGCTTTTGACCCAGAGACCGGGCAGGAACAGTGGAATATTCCAGCCAAGAGCTTGATCATCCCCGCGCCGGTCTATGCGGACGGCACCGTTTACTTTGGCTCGTCCGATGGCCTGGCTTATGCCGTGGATGTCGAGTCCCACACTATCAAGCCTGGCTGGCCCTTTCAGACCGGTGAAGCGATTTGGGGCTCGCCCCTGGCAGTGGGCAACCGGGTGTATGTGGCCTCTCAGGATCATTTTCTGTATTGCCTGAATGCCGAAAATGCCCAGGTGATTTGGAAGGTGGAGGTGGGGGGGGCCATGGCCTCTCAGCCCACACTCGATGAAAAACGGGGCGTCGTCTATGTCGGCGCCTTCGATGGCAAGGTATACGCCATCAAGGCCGACAGTGGAGAGATCATCGACGGCTTTGAGTTTCGGGCCGAGAACTGGATCTGGTCCAAAGTGCTATTGAATGAGGACGTGCTCTATGTCACGTCGCTGGATGGCAAGTTGTACGCCCTGGAGCCCGAGACGGGCGCTGTGGTTCCCCCTTATCCCTTTGATACCAGCACGGTAGGGGACAGGGATGACCGGATCCGCGCGGCGCCTGTCAAGGCCGGCGAGTCGGTCATCCTGGCGACGGAGAATGGCCGGGTCATTTCGGTCAAGGGCGGGCAGCTCCAATGGTCCTGGCCGGGCGGAACCCCGACAGCAGGCATCCTGACGAGGCCTGTGCTGTCGGGCCAGACCGTCTATGTCATCCTTCAGAACGGGCAGGTGCAAGCCCTGAACGCCGAAAACGGTGGGCAGGGATGGGCCTTTACGCCGCCGCAGGCCCAATAGTAGGAGGGCGGGAGCAGCCAGCGGGTTGGCTCATCGGCTCGGAAAATCTAGCGGCGCTCGACGTGTGTAGGAGGTTTTGTTGCCAGGTATTACTGACGTTTGGACTGTGTTGATCCTGCGGCCCATGCTCAATGTGCTGCTGTGGTTATATAGCGTGTTGGGTGGGCAATTCTGGCTGGCGATCATCATCTTTACGGTGGTCATCCGGTTGTTGATGCAGCCGTTGATGTTGCCTCAGCAGCGCTCGGCGAAAAAGATGCAAGAGGTTCAACCGCGGCTGCAGGAAATCCAAAAGAAATATGCCAAAGATCGGGAAAAGCTGGCCCAGGAGCAGATGAAGCTCTACAAAGAGGCCGGGGTCAATCCCATGGGTGGGTGTCTGCCCATGCTGATTCAATTCCCCATCTGGATTGGGTTGTACCAGTCGATCATTCAGGCCCTCGGCCATCAGCCGCTGCAACTGCTCAACCTGTCCAAGAACATCTACCCCTTCCTGCAGTCACTGTGGGCTGCGGTTCCGCTCAACCGGTTCTTCCTGGGAATGGACCTGAGCCTGACGCCCCAACAACTGGGAGGATTGACGTTTGCGCTGCCGGTTTTGGTGGCGTTTACGTCGTGGTTGCAGACCCGCATGACCACGCCGCCTACCGGTGGAAGCGATCAGAGCGCATCGATGAACCAGAGCATGACCCTGATGATGCCTTTGATGTTTGGCTTCTTTAGCCTAAACTTTTCGACCGGTCTTTCGCTCTATTTTGTGGTGTCCAATGTCATTGGCATTGTCACCCAGGGGTTCATCTCGGGGTGGTCGGGTCTCATGTTCTGGAAGAATCTGAGCCTGGGAAGTATTCTTGGCGGTGGGGCCAAGCCCGCTGCTGCACCCCAGCAGACGAGCAAGCGCACAGAAGCCAAAGCCGTAGAGGGTCAGAAGGGAATGCAGAGTGAAAGCAAGAACCGAAGAAAGAAGCGTCGTCGCAAGCGGTAAAACGGTCCAGGACGCCATTGAGAACGGCCTCAAGATGCTCGAAGTGGGCCGCGATCAGGTGGAACTCGAAATCATCAGCGAGGGAAGTCGTGGGGTATTGGGCTTTGGGGCCGAGAATGCCCGGGTGCGGTTGGTTCTCAATCTGCCTGCCCAGCCAGAACCAGAACCAGAGCCTTTGCCAGAGCCCTGGGTCCAACCTGTCTTGAGCGACAGTCGGAAACCAGAACCCGAGGAGGCCCCATCAACCCAAGAATCTGCCGACGCAGCAGCGGCGGGGCAAGAGATCCTTTCGGATTTGCTCAAGCTGATGGGCATTCGCGCCTCTGTGGAGATCGAGGTAGGAGAGGGTTTGGCAGAGGAAGGCCAGCCGGCGCCTATGGTCCTGAATATCACCGGCGACGATCTGGGCATCCTGATCGGCCGGCGGGGTGAGACGCTGAGGACCTTGCAGTATCTGGTTCGGCTCATGGTCAGCCATCGCCTCAAGCACTGGACCGATCTTGTGGTGGATGTGGAGCATTATTGTCTGCGCCGTCGTCAGGCTCTGGAAAGCCTGTCAGAGCGGATCGCCGACCGGGTTGCCAAAGAGCGGCGGCCCCAAGCCCTGGAACCGATGCCTTCCTACGAACGGAGGATCGTGCACATTACGTTGCGCAACCACCCCAAGGTGACCACCCAGAGCGTGGGTGATGGAGAGCGGCGCAAAGTCACGATCGTCCCGCGGTAGCAGGCACGTTCTATAGTCCATCGATCCCTTTGCAGCCCCGCTCCCAGAGCGGGGTTGTTGCCAACTGGGCGGGGAATCGGCGTTGGCGACAGGATGGGAGCGGATGACGCGCAGCCGTATCGTCCTTTTGCTCTGGGTGCTGGTGGCCGCGGGAGCCATCGGCACAGGGCGGGAGCTACTGTACAATCTCTGGTATTTGCTGACTGCGCTGCTTGTGGTCAGTTATGCCTGGGCGTGGAGCGGAGTGCGGCGCGTACAGATTGAGCGCCAGGCGCGGACGGGCCGCTCGCAGGTGGGCAAGATCGCCGAAGAGCGGCTGGTGGTGCGCAATCAAGGCCTTGTTCCCAAACTGTGGCTTGAGGTGCGCGATTTTTCTACGCTGCCGGATCATCAGGTCAGTCGGGTGATCAGTCCCTTGGGCGGGCGCAAGATGCACTCCTGGACGGTCAAAACCCGGTGCCTGCAACGGGGCCGCTTTACCCTGGGGCCCATCGCCATTGCCAGCGGCGATCCTTTTGGACTGTTTCGGCGGTCGCGAACTCTGGAGGAGCCCGGCGAAGCGTCGTTCATTGTCTATCCGGCCCTTGTGGATGTACCCAATTTCGCGCCCCAGGTGGGTTTTTTGCCCGGCGGAGATACCATGCGCCGCCGGACTCCCTACGTGACCACCAACGTGTCGGGCGTGCGCGACTATGCCCCGGGCGATAGCTTTGGCCGGATCCATTGGCCCTCCACGGCCCGGACGGGCAAGCTGATCTCCAAAGAGTTCGAGCTGGATCCCACAGCCGATATCTGGCTGGTCCTGGATCTGGATAAGGACGCCCATTCGGATCTGGGCTGGTCGGAGTTGGCCCTGCAGCAAGAAAAGCGGCTACCCTGGGAACCGGTGGGCCGTGAGCTGACGCTGGCGCCGTCGACGTTAGAGTATGGCGTGACGGTTGTCGCTTCGCTGGCCAATCACTTTCTGGCCCGCGATCGAGCCGTGGGTTTTTTGGCCTACAGCCGAGCTCGCGAGGTGATCCCAGCCGACCGAGGGGAACGGCAGCTTGCCAAGATTCTGGAAACATTGGCTGTCATCCGCGCTGATGGGCAGATCCCGCTGGGGGAGATTATCACCGCCGAAGCGACTCATCTGCGGCGCAACACGACCGTGATCGTTGTCACGGCGACCGACCAGCCCTACTGGATTGCCGCCTGCCGCGACGTGACCCAGCGGGGGGTGCGCGTCGTGGCTGTACTGATCGATCCGCAGGGATTTGGCCATCTGCGCAGCAACGAACGCCTGGCAAATGAACTGTCGATCAGCGGCATTCCGACCTACTTGGTTCGCGAGGGGGACGAGCTGGACCAGGCGCTGGCCCGACCTTTTGCCTGGGCCATCACGCCGGTGGGCCGCCCGTTCTGAGATCGGGGGAATTTGGCGAGAGTCGCGTTCTTTTGAAGGGATTCTGTCCTGTTTTGCGTTTAATTGGGAGGATGGGGAACCATGATCCGTGGAGAACAGGTAGTGCTGCGCGCCATCGAGCGGGCCGATCTGCCAAACTACGTGGCCTGGTTGAACGACGAGCGGGTGTTGGAATATTTCGGGCGTTTTCTGCCGTGGACGCTGAGCCAGGAAGAAAACTGGTATGAGCGCATGTTGGACGATGCCAGCGTCTGCAACTTGGCCGTCGAATTTGAGGGTAGGCACGTCGGTGGGGCCGGGTTTAGCCACATCGATGGCCGGACGCGCAGCGCCGAGGTGGGCCTGTTTTTCGGGCTGCCCGAGCTTTGGGACCGCGGGCTCGGCTACGACACCCTGCGCGCCCTCCTGACATTCGGTTTCGAGCAGATGAACCTGAACCGGATCGCCCTGCGGGTGTTTGAGGAGAACAAGCGCGCCGTTCACCTGTACGAAAAAGTCGGCTTTCAGCACGAGGGACGCTGGCGTCAGGCCGATTTTCGCCACGGGCGCTACCACGATACCCTGTGGATGAGTGTGCTGCGCAACGAGTGGCAGGGCTAGCCCCTTGAGTGTGAGGTTTGTCGAACATGCTTAGCCTGGACGATACCATTGCCGCCATTTCCACACCGGTGGGCGAGGCGGGTATTGGTATCGTGCGCATGACCGGTCCGGAGGCGGCGCCGATCCTGCAGAGCCTATTTATTCCCGCCTCGGGCGACGGACTCCTGCCCCGGCTGTTGCACTATGGTCATATCGTGGATCCCGCTGCCGGTGAAAGGGTGGACGAAGTGTTGGCCGTTTATATGCCGGCGCCACGCACCTACACCCGTCAGGATGTGGTCGAAGTCCACGGACACGGGGGGATCGTCGCCCTGCGACGCATTCTGGGCCTTTGCTTGGGCCAGGGGGCGCGCCTGGCAGAACCGGGAGAGTTCACCGCCCGGGCTTTTCTCAACGGCCGCCTGGATCTGGCCCAGGCCGAAGCCGTTCTGGACATCATCCAGGCCAAGACGGAAACGTCGTTGCAGGCGGCGGTGGAGCAGCTCTCCGGGCGCCTTTCGGTACAGGTGCGCCAGATCCGCGAGGTTCTGCTCGGCGCTCTGGCTCATCTGGAAGCGAGCATCGATTTTGCCGAGGATGAGATCCCGGAACGCGATATTGTCCTGGACCTGGAGCAGGCAGCCGAGGGGTTGCAGGGGCTGCTGGCCCAGGCCGAACGGGGTATCATCTATCGCCAGGGGGTGCGGGTGGCCATTGTAGGCCGGCCTAACGTGGGTAAATCCAGCCTGCTGAACCGGCTCTTGCGCGTCAACCGGGCCATCGTCACTGACATCCCCGGCACCACACGGGACACATTGGAGGAGACCATCAACTTGCAGGGCATCCCGCTGGTGCTGGTGGATACAGCGGGCATCACGGCCCAGGCCACCGACCCGGTGGAGCGCCTGGGTGTGGAGCGAAGTCGCTCGGCGCTGGCCGGGGCGGATCTGGTGCTGCTCATGGTGGATGCCACCCAGCCTCTGACCCAAGAGGACCGGGCCATTGCCTCCCTGGTTGAGGGCCAGACGACCCTTCTGGTGGCCAACAAGATCGATTTGCGAGCCGAAAGCGCCCCACTCCCCGAACGGGCGTCGCTGGACATTCGCACGGCGAGGACCGTGGGCGTTTCGGCCTTGACCGGCGAGGGGTTGCACGATCTGGAGAGCGCCATCGTCGAGACCGTGTTCTCGGGGCAGGTGACGGCCTCCGAAGCGCCGGCAGTTACCAATCCGCGTCACAAAGAAGCGCTGGCCCGCGCCCTGGTTCACGTACACGACGCGCAGGAAGCTCACCGCTCGGGCGTGTTGCCCGACCTGGTATCCATTGATCTATCGGCCGCAGTCCATCTGTTGGGTGAGATCACAGGCCAGACGGCCAGTGAGGACCTGGTGGACCGGATATTTGGCAGCTTTTGTGTGGGGAAATAATCCAAGATGTGGTTAGCATGAAGAATAAATCGATGAACCTCAAGCCCAAGGCCAGACCATCGAGGTCACCTCTGATCGCCCTTGTCCTGACCCTTGCTGTGATCCTCTCGAGTTGTGGAGCGACCCCGACGCGGGTGGCGATATCAACCACGGCAACCACGTTGCCGACTGCATCACCGAGCGTGACGCCCAGCCCGTCGCCCACCTGGACGGCCCTACCGACCGTCAAGGCAGTGTCGGACTCGAGCGTCCAGGCCACCCAGACAGCGGCAGCCAGGCTAGAGTCAACGCCGACTGCTTCCTCCTCGCCGACGAGTACCCCGTCAGCCACTCCCTCGCTGACGGTGACCTCCTCGCCTGCGCCATCCCCCTGGCCCACGTTGGGCTCGAGCCAGCCGGTGACGCCGACGGCGACGGGCGAGCCGGGCCCTGGTTCGGTGGTGATTTCGGCAACGGCGACCATCACCCCCACCCCCACGCCGACGCTGACGCCCACACCGATGTTCAGCCCCACGCCCATGCCCACAGCAACCTTCTCGGGCAACGTGGTCCATATTTTGGCCCTGGGGTTAGACTCGACGCACAACCTGAATGCACAGAATACCGATGTGATCATTGTGGCTGCGGTAAACAAGGACACCAAGCAGGTATCGCTATTGTCCATTCCCCGCGACCTGTGGGTCTATATCCCCACCCACGGCTGGGATCGGATCAACACCGCCCACAAAACTGGGCACCGATACAACTATCCAGGCGGCGGCCCGGCCCTTTTGAGCGAGACCATCCGGATCAACCTGGGCATCACCATCGATCACTGGGTGCGGATCGATTTTCGAGGGTTCGCCCGCGTGGTGGACCAACTCGGGGGCGTCGACATGGTGGTGGCCTGCCCGGTGAACCTTCGCTACATGCCTCCGGAACAAGAGGGGGAGGAGGAGATGTACCTGGAGCCGGGCGTCTATCACATGGATGGCGATATGGCCCTGCGCTACGTGCGCAGCCGCCGCGGGGGCACCGATTTTGACCGCTCGCGCCGCCAGCACCAGTTTCTAAAGGCGGTGTGGCAGCAGACCAAGAACCCGGAACTCTTGCTCAAGATCCCCAGCCTGTGGTCGGCCCTCAAAGGCTCCTATGAGACGGATCTCAACCTGGGGGACGTGCTGTCTTTGGCTCCCCTGGCCCTCGATTTGCAGCCGCAACGCATCCGCAGTCGCTACATCAGTCAAGCGCACACCATCGACTGGGAAACGCACCTGGGGGCGCAGGTCTTGTTGCCGATCCCGGAAAAGATCCAAGCCGTGGTGGCCAGTTTATACGCACCATCGTCTGGAGTAAGCGACGCCATCGCCGCCGAGTCGGTGGGTATCCAGGTGCGCAATGGAACCTACCAACCCCAATTGGCCCTGATCGCTGCTGATGAATTGCGCTGGAACGGATTTCAGGTGGTCGACACCGGTCCGGCCGATGTGCCCACCTATGCCGAGACCCAGATTGTGGTCTACAGGGAAAAAGCCCAAGCTTTGGAATTGCTGGCCAAGCTGTTGGCCATCAAGCCGGAGAACGTGATCTACCAGTTGGACGACAGCCAGCCGGCCGATCTAATGCTCATCCTGGGCCGGGATTATAACCCCTGCCGGTAGAGGCCGAACGGCCCGGCGTACCATTCGGATTTCTGGACAATTCTGCTTTGAATCGGGGTGTTGTGGTTACGCCCTCAGAACAGCGGCCAGATAAGCGGTAGGCTGACCAAGGTGGCGATCAGAATGACCAGATTGAGAGGACCTCCGACCCGGGTATAATCGAAAAAGCGATACCCTCCTGGTCCCAGGACCAATACGTTGGCCTGATGGCCCACGGGCGTGAGAAAACTGGTCGAGGCGCCGATGACGGTCGCCAGAACTCGGTGAGCAAACTGGCTGCCAGCACGTTGGGCGGCGTGCCAATGAGGGTCATGTTGCCGCCCAGGAGCGACGAGAACGACAAAGGGATGAGGAGCTTGGACAGCGGCACCTTGGCCTGGCGCGAGATCCCAACCACTGCCGGCGGAGAACGGCCGTGGCGCCGATGTTGTTCATAAAGGCCGACATGAGGCCGCAGGCCAGCATAATGACGGCGATCAGCCGCGGCTCGCTTTTGCCCGCCAGGCGAATGATACGCTCGCCAAGGATGTCGGCCCCACCGGTCTTGAACAGCGCGCCCGATACGATATAGACGGCCCACACGGTGACCACCGCCGGGCTGGCAAATCCAGCAAAGATCTCGCCAGGACCGACCAGGCCGCTGAGGGCCAGAGCCAGGAGGACCATCAGGGCGATCAGATCCACTCGCAGCTTTTCGGTGGCAAAGAGGACCACGGCTACAGCAATGATGCCCAACGTCAGCGCGATTTGAGGCGTCATGTTCCCTCACACCCCGTCAGTTAGGATTAGAAGGGCCAAAAGACCGGCAGCACCAACAGCATTACAATCAGCACGACAAGGGTCAAGGGCAACCCCACCCGGATATAATCCGAAAAGCGATAACCACCCGGCCCCATGATGAACACATTGGCTGGGTGAGCGACAGGGCTGAGGAAACTGGCTGATGCGGCCATAGCCACGCCCATGGCCAAGGGGTAGGGCGAAACGCCCAGATCGCCGGCTGCATTCAGGGCCATGGGGATGAGCAAGACGGCTACAGCGGCCGAAGGCATCACCTGTGTGGCGGCTGTGCCCAAGAGGAAAAGGCCTGCCACCACGGCCAAAGGCCCCAGGCCGCCCAGGGTGGTGACCAATCCTTCGGCCAGAAGCCGCGCCGCGCCGGTTTGTTCCATGGCGATTCCCAAGGACAACATGCCCGCGATCAGAAAGACCGCTTTCCACTCGATGGAGCGATAGGCCTCTTCCATGGTCAAGCAGCCGGTCAGGACCATGGCCACAGCCCCGGCAACGGCGGCGATGGAGATGGGCGCCCAACCCAAGATGACGGGCAACAAAACTGCCGCCATAATGCCCAATGCCCACGGCGCGCGATCCAACCGCGGCGCCTTCTGGGCCTCCTCGGTCAACACCAGGAAATCGGGCTCGCTGCCCAGCACTCTGAGCTTTTCATGGGGTCCGTAGAGCAGCAGAGCGTCGCCCAGGCGCAGGGTCATGTCACCCAAATCTGATCGATAGGCGCGTCCCTCGCGCCAGATGGCCAGCACACTGAGCCCGTACTTTTCCCGAAAGTGGAGCTGGCGCAGCGTCTTGCCCAGCAGTGTGGTGTGGGGCGAGAGCACGGCCTCGGCCAGACCGACTTGCGCCGATTCCAGTGCATCCAGATCGTGGGCCGGTTGGCTCTCAACCTCCAGGGCTCCCAGACCGCGCAGCGTGGCCAGGTCTTCGACGCGACCTTCCACCAAAAGGGTGTCGCCAGCCTGCACCTGTTCTTCAGGGGCAGGCATCAGGTGGGTCGTCTCTCCCCGTTGGATGCCCAGCACCGTCAGCCCAAAAGCATCGCCCAAGCGACTCTCCACCAGGGTTCTGCCCACCAGAGTTGAGTCGGCTGGGACGTGGAGGGCGACCAGGCGCTCGTGCAGGTGATAGATGGACGCCACATCGGCGCTGGAGGCGGGTCGGACGAATTCAAAGTCGGGGAGGTTGTGCAAGGCGTCGAGGGCGGCATGGGGGCCCTGCACCAGGAGGGTGTCCCCCTCTTGCAAAGGCAGGTTGCGCAGATCCACCCGCCAGGTTACATCGCCGCGGCGTAGGGCCAATGCATTGACGCCCAAATGATCCCGAAACCGGCTCTGCAAAACCGTCTGTTCCAAAAGGGCAGAATTGGACGACAGACGCAACTCGGCAATGCCCATCTGGCTGGAGATCAGCCGGTCTACTTCTAGCGAGCCCTCTTCGAGCACAAGGTGGCCGCGGCCCAGGTCGTTCAACAGGTCGAGTCGGCCCTGGACCAGTAGCCGGTCGCCCGCGCGCAGCAGGGTGTCGGGGGCGGGTGCCAATTGCGTGTGTTGGTTGCGCAGGATGGCCACGACGTTTAGACCCAGGGCGGCGCCCACACGGCTTTGGGCCAGGGTCTTGCCATCCAGCGGAGAGTCAGCCTGCAAGCGAAGCAGGAATAGCCGTTCCTGCAGGCTATACAGCTCGCGCAGGTTCCGGGCGCCGGAGTTGGGCAGTTCTTCCTTTAGCGGATCACGCTGGGGCAAGAGGTGCCGGCCCACCAGAACCATGAAGGCGACGCCCGCCACCGTGATCGGCAGGCCGACGGGGGCATAGTCAAAGAGCCCGAAAGGCTGCAATCCGTAATCGCGTAGGGCGTCGCTGACGATGATGTTGGGCGGCGTGCCGATGAGCGTGTTCAGCCCTCCCAGAAGCGAACCAAAGGCCAGGGGCATCAACAGCCGGGAGGGCGGATGGTTGGTGCGGCGGGCGATGTCGATGACCACCGGCAACAGGAGCGCGGCCACACCGACGTTGTTCATAAAGGCCGACATGACGCCCGCGGTCAGCATGATCACCATGATCAACCGGGCCTCCCCTTGGCCGGCCCAGCGCAGCACCTGTCGTCCTAGCAGGCCAGCCACGCCTGTGTAGGACAGGCCACCGCTGAGGATGAACACTGCCCAAACGGTCACCACCGCCGGATTGCTAAAGCCGGAAAGCGCCTCGGTGGGAGTGATCAGGCCACTCACGGCCAAACCTACCATCACCAGTAGAGCCACCAACTCCATCGGCAGCCGCTCGGTGACAAAGAGCACGACGCTCAGCACGATCGTGCCCAAGACGACGGCAATTTCGACCGTCATGTAGGTTTTTGCCTCAATAGCGGAATAGGGCAGCCACCAATGCTTCCCCGGGTACGGTTTCCGGCTCTACGGCATAGACGGTGCCCCCCTTGAGCAAAGTTTGGAGCGCAGCCAGGTCCAGCAGATCCTCGTCGCCGGGCGCCGGTTCCTCGTGCAGGTCGACGGTGCCCGAGTCGAGATCCAAGCGGCCCCAGACTTTGGCGCCCAGCGCTACCCAGAGGATGCTCACCCGTCCATGGTGGGCAGCAGGCACCACCTCGTCGATCCGGTTGGAGGTCAGTCCGGTGCCTGCCATCTGAGAATAGTCGGCCAGCGCCTGGCGGTGGGCTGTGGCAAAGTGGGGTTCTACGATGTCCCAGGCTTGCTTGTGTAGTTCCTCGGCCTTTAGTTCCTCTGGGCTGCCGGTGATCCCCTCGGCCATCAGGTGAGGGTAGCTGTTGGCTTCTTTGTACAGGGGCAAAAGATAGTCCACACCGGCCAGCACCAGGGGCGACTGCTCGTCGCGCAGCACCTGGCGCAGGCCGTCGTCGACCTTATGAAAGTAGCGCAGGATGCGATCTTTTTCGTCGTCGGCGGGGTCGTGGCCGTGGAAAAGGGCCGCCCGCTCCCCGCGCCCTCCCGTTGAGGACGTCTGGAATTGAAGTTCTTTTTCGATATCGTCAAAAAGAACTTCGTCTATGCCAGAGGCCACTGTCTTCAAGTCGATCTCGTCCACGCTGTGGCGGGTGGCCTCCAGCAGCCGGATCAGGCTCTGACTGAGGGCCAGGACGAAAAAGTGGCCGTCGCCGGCGAAAAGGGGCAGGAGCGGTTTGATGCGAAATCGGTCGGCGACGATCACCATCTCCCTCA
>CAYVLO010000002.1:0-33763 GCA_964452125.1 uncultured Anaerolineaceae bacterium
CTACTCACCACCCAAAGGGCGTAACGAAGTCACCCAGAAAGTTGAAATACACCCGGTGAGGTGCGGTCCGATATTTGACTTGGCGGGCAGGTTGTGTCATAATGTCGGCTGGCGTACGATACCCCGGATGCCTCAGCCGACTGCTGGGGCATTTTGCTGTGCCTATTGGGACGGGCACCGCGCGATATGACCAGAAAAAAGAAGGAAGGATGCACATGAAAGTTACAAGCGAACGGTTGGAGGACTGCCAGGCCAAGATTCGGGTCGAGTTGGATGCGGCCGAGGCGGACAAGCGGCTGCGGGATACGGCCCGCAAGTTGTCTCGAGAATTTAACGTGCCTGGTTACCGCCGAGGGAAGGCCCCCTTTGCCGCCATAGTGCGCACCTTTGGCCTCGAGGCGGTTCAACAGCAGGGCATTGAAGACTGGGGCAACGATCTGTACGAGATGGCTATGAAAGAGATCGACGTCGAACCGTACGAGGTGGGTGAGCTGCAGGGCGTCGAATGGGATCCCTTTGCCATGACGGTTCTGGTTCCCCTCCAACCCGAAGTCGATCTGGGAGACTATCGCTCTGTGCGCGTGCCCTTTGAGGTGGAAGAGATCACCGACGAAAAGGTGGACGAGGCCCTGGCTGAACTCCAGCAGCGGTACGCTCAGTGGGTGCCTGTGGAGCGGCCGGCCGAATACGGCGATCAGGTGATTCTGGACATGGAAGGTCGCGCCGGCGGCAAGGTCTTTATGAGCAATCAGGAATACGAGATGGTGCTGGAAGAGGGCGCCACCTATCCAATTACTGGGTTTCATGCCCAGGTCGTAGGCCTGTCGGCGGGCGAGGACAAGACCTTTACCTTGAATGTGCCTGAAGAGGATGAGGATCAAGACGTCGCGGGCCAAGAGGGGACGGTCACCGTCCATGTCCATTCGGTCAAGGCCGAGGAATTGCCCCCCCTCGACGATGACCTGGCGATGATGGTTGGCGATTACGACACGCTGGCGGACCTCAGGATCGCCACCCGCCAGAACTTGGAGACCGAGGCTAGCCAAAAAGCAGATTCCGAGTACCTGGACAAGGTCTTTGACGCCATGATCGAGGCTGCTCCCAAGATCGAGTATCCGGCCCAGGCCGTCGACTATGAATCGGACATGGCCCTGAGCCAGATGGAGCGCAACCTGGCGTCTTCGGGGATCGACTTTGATACCTACCTGAGGATCGTCGGCAAGACCCTAGAATCGTACAAGCAGGAGCTGTATCCGGTTTCGGAAAAGCGGTTGCAGAGGCGCCTGGTACTGACCGAGGTCGTGTCCCGGGAAAAGCTTTCCCTTGAGGATGACGAGATCAAGGCCGAGATCGATCGGCTGGTCGAATCGATGGGCGAGCAGGGCGACGAAATGCGCGAGATGCTGGAGAGCCCGATGGGCCGCATGTCGATCGCCGAGGATCTGATGATTCAGCGAGTTCAAGAGCGCATCGTCCAGATCGCCAAGGGCGAGGCTCCGCCGCTGAAGGAAGACAAGACTGAGCCTGAGACCGAGGCCGCCGACGACGCAGAGGGCGAACCCGAGGCAGCGGCTGAGGAGATCGGCGCGGACGAGGGCCCGGAATCGGAGACGGACTAGGTCTCTGCGCCTGCCTTGGGGAGACATCTTACAGACCCCAGGCCGTTCCGGATGTACACTGGGCGGGAGCAAAGGGAGTCATTCCCATTTGCTCAGTCTTGATGGAAGGACATCCAGGAGGTAACTCGATGCACAATAGTTTGATCCCAATGGTCATAGAGACGACAGGGCGCGGCGAGCGAGCCTACGACATCTATTCGTTGTTGCTCAAAGAGCGCATTGTCTTTCTCGGCACACCCATCAACGACCAGGTTTCGAACCTGATCGTTGCTCAATTGCTTTTCTTGGACCGGGAGAATCCCGACAAGGAGATCCAGCTCTATATCAATTCGCCTGGAGGCGAGATCTATCCGGGGTTGGCGGTCTATGACACCATACAGATGCTGCGCGCCCCGGTCTCGACCATCGCGGTGGGTTGGACGGCGAGCCTGGGCACGGTGCTGCTGGCGGCGGGTACCAAGGGCCGGCGGTTTGCGTTGCCCCACGCGACGATCCACATGCACCCGGCCGGCGGCGGTGCTCGGGGGTACGCGCCCGATGTCGAGATCCAGTACAAAGAGCTAAAGCGCATGCAGGACATGCTGCACAAGATCCTGTCCAAGCATACCGGACAGACTTCGGAAAAGATCGCCGACGACTTTGACCGCGACCATTTTATGGACGCCTATTCTGCCGTCGAATACGGATTGATCGACGAGGTATTGACGGTGGCCGACGAGACACCGAAAGAGGAAACCTCTTCGGAAGCGGAATCGGAGGCGTAGGAGAACAGCGGATGTCACAGCAAAAAGTAGGCGCGGTACAAACCTGTTCCTTTTGTAGCAGGCGCGCCGAAGAGGTGAACAAGCTGATAGCGGGCCCCGATGGCGTCTTTATCTGTGATGACTGTGTCGGGCTTTGCGTCGAGATCCTGGAGGAGGAGCGGCTGCTGGAGCTGAAAGAGGGCTCTGATGGCGGGGTTACCGATCTGCCGTCGCCTCGAGAGATCTTTCAGCGACTGGAAGAATATGTCATCGGCCAGGAACCGGCGAAAAAGGTCCTGTCGGTGGCGGTCTACAATCATTACAAGCGGATCAATGCCGGGTCTGCCGTGGATGAGGTGGAACTGCAAAAGAGCAATATCCTACTCGTCGGCCCGACCGGTTGCGGCAAGACCCTGCTTGCCCAAACCCTGGCGCGCATTCTGGACGTGCCCTTTTCCATCGCCGACGCCACGGCCCTCACCGAGGCCGGCTATGTGGGCGAGGACGTAGAGACGATCCTGCTCGGGTTACTCCAGGCTGCCGATTTCGACATCGAGCGGGCTTCCAAGGGCATTATCTACATCGACGAGATCGACAAGAGCGGGCGCAAGTCGGGCGACAACCCCAGCATCACCCGCGATGTTTCGGGAGAAGGGGTGCAACAAGCGCTTCTCAAGATCGTGGAGGGGGCTGACGTGAATGTACCGCCTCACGGCGGGCGCAAACATCCCCAGCAGGAGTTTATCCAGATCAACACCACCGATATCCTGTTCATTTGCGGCGGCACCTTTGAGGGGCTGGACCAGATCGTCGCCGAGCGGGTGGGCGTCAAGGGTCAGGTGGGGTTCTCGTCGGGACGCGACGAGCGCCATCGCCGGGAAATGACGTCGGCCGAGCTGTTGCGGCAGCTCACCCCCGATGACCTGATGGCCTATGGGCTGATTCCCGAGCTGGTGGGCCGTCTGCCGGTGGCCGTCAGCATCGATCCGCTGGATAAGGAATCGATGATGGCTATTCTGACCGAACCCAAGAACGCGCTGACCAAGCAGTTCAGGCGCATGTTGGATCTGGATGGGGTGGAGTTGGTGCTCACCGAAGACGCGCTGGAGGCCATCGCCGAAGAGGCCCTGGGCCGCAAGACCGGCGCGCGTGGTCTGCGCACCATCATCGAGGACACGCTGCTGGACGTGATGTACGAGATCCCCTCTCGATCCGACGTGGTCAAGTGCGTGGTGAACGGGGACACCATCCGGCGAAGAACCAGGCCGCTGCTGTTGAACAAGCAGGATCGGCCCGTGGCGTGGGAAGACGAAGGCCTGCAGGAATCGGCCTAGACTCGTCCCATCTCGTTTGTCTGAAAAGCCCGCTGGCATGATCGCAGCGGGCTTTTTGCATTCAATCGCCTGTCTGGTTTGGGACGGATGGGGGGTTTTCGTACAGGATTTCCATTTCGCAGTCGGAGCAACGGAAACGCAGCCGGTAACGACGCCCCTCTTGATCGACCAGAAAGAGGGGTTCTCGCAGCCTTTCGGTCTTTTGGACGCCATCGCAGTAGCCGAGTTGGTGTTGGATGCAGTAGCGGGTCCGCATCACAACCCTGCCATCCATGTCGAGCCCCGATTCGGCGGCCGGCTCGATCTCTGCCACACCATGGCGCCGGTAAAAGGCGGCGGCATGGCGGTTCAGGACGTTGCCGCGATAGGTGAGGGTTTTCTCCGGGTAGGGCGCGTCGTTCGGCGTGATGCCGCCGGGCAGGCGGGGGCGGTTTTGGGCGCGGACCTCGATCAGCCGGTCCAGCGCCTGGCGGCGAAGGGCATTGAGGACCGAAACCGGCAAAAAGTAAGCCTGGTCCCAGACCAGGTCCACCTGCGTGCAGTCAAAGATCGTGCCGCCGGTTTTGGCGAGTTGGGTGCGAACGGTGCTCTCGGCCCGGTCGGGTTGCGTGGCTGGCGCTTTTTCGGCGTCGAGGGTGGCGGTGGCCTCATTGCCGTCTGGGTCGACTACGTGTAGGGCAAACCCCTGGGCCGAGCTCTCGAACCGCATCTGTATGGGGATCTTGCGCGCGGGTTGGCTGCGTTCCACCTGGCGCAAAAAGCTATGGTCGCGGTTGCGATAGATGTGCTGCCCCTGGCAAAGGGGGACCACGCCTTCGGGAGTGATGAGCCACTGATGGGGGTGCTGGGCCGTGGGCGTAGCCGCATTGACCACGGTGCCGTCGAGTTCGCCGTTTTCGTCGAACCAGCACAGGCCATCGCCGTTGTTCAGGACGGCCTGGGTGTCCAACAGGAAGCGGGGACCCTGCACCGCGGTGACGGTGCCCAGGTACTCGCCCACCATTTTGGGCGAGTCCAGGGCGCCGGGCGGTTCCTGCCGGCCCTGGAGGAAATGGGTGGTGTACCCCCGGTTAAAGGTCTTGGCCAGGTCGGGCTCAAAATCGACGACGCTGTGCCCTGAAGAGCTGCGGAGCCAGCCCCGTGCTGCCAGGGCCTGATCCAGCCGCTGCCGATACCCGCTTACGACGTTGGTCACATAGGCCTGGTCTTTGAGGCGGCCCTCGATCTTGAACGAGGTCACCCCGGCGTCGAGCAGGTCTTCCAGGTGGTCCGAAAGGTTCAGGTCGCGCAGGGAAAGCAGGTGGCGGTCTCGGGCGAGGATCTGGCCGTCGCGGTCGATGAGCGAGTAGCGGCGGCGGCAGGGCTGAGCGCACTCGCCCCGGTTGCCGCTGCGGCCTCCCAGGGCGTAGCTCATGTAGCATTGGCCGCTGTAGCTGACGCACAGGGCGCCGTGGACGAACGATTCCAGTTCCATGTGCGTTTGGGCGCGGATGGCGCGGATCTGCTCCAGGCTCAGCTCGCGGGCCAGGATGACGCGCCGAAAGCCCACCTGCTCGAGGAAGGCGATTCGCTCGGGGGTGTGGTTGTGCATCTGGGTGCTGGCGATCAGGGCGATGGGCGGCAGGTCGGCTTCCAGCAACCCCATGTCCTGGATGATGATGGCGTCGACGCCCATGTCGTACAGTTGATGGATCAGCCGCACGGCCTGGGGCAGTTCCTCGTTGTAGAGGAGGGTGTTCACCGTCACATAGACCCGGGCCCAATAGAGATGGGCGTGGGCCACCAGCGAAGAGATATCCTCGAGGGAATTGCCTGCTTTGGCGCGCGCGCCAAACTGCGGCCCGCCAATATAAATGGCATCGGCGCCGCTATCCAGGGCCGCCAGACCGCTGGCCCGGTCTTTGGCCGGGGCCAGCAGTTCAACTCGGGGGATCATCAAAGAACCGACTCAAAGGTATCCAGTATCAGGCGTACCGGCTCCCAATGGGCATGTCGGCAAAGATCTCTTGGGCGGCATAGGCAACGCCGACCATGCTGCGGCCGGTGTGAGCGCCCAACACCAACGACATGGGCCCGACGGGCAGCCAGGTGCAGTCGAATTGGGGTTCGATATAGTGCCGGAGCAGCTCGGCCCCTTCGGGGTTGAAAGCGTGGAGTACCTGAACCTGGAGCGCGCTGCCGGGCGCATGCTGGCGGGTCATCAGGGTGACCAGGTGCTGCACGGCCCGTTCAAAGGTGCGTGCCTGTCCCATCTGGACGTAGGTGCCGTTGACCTTTTCCACACCGATGATCGGTTTGATGTTCAGGATGGAGGCGATCAGGCCTTTCATGTGGCTGATGCGTCCGCCGTGGATCAGGTATTTGAGTTCCTTGAGGGTATAGATGCTTTCCGTGGCGTCGCTGATGCGCTGGGCCAGAGCCAGGGCTTCTTCCAAAGGCCAGCCGGCCTTCAATGCTCGAGCCGCCGCTTCGACCTGCCAGCCTGCTCCTGCCGACAGGGTTTTGGTGTCAAAATAGGTGATGCGGGCTTCGGGAACCAACTCTTCTGCGGCCTTGGCCGAGTGATAGGTGCCGCTTAGGCCCGAAGTCATGTGGATGGAGAGGATGTCGGGGTCCTCGGCCGCCAGTTTCCGATAGAGTTCCGCAAAATCGCCCACCGAAGGCTGCGAGGTGGTAGGCAGGTTGTCGCTCGCTTCCAAGATAGGATAGAAATCCTCAGCCTGAAGGTCGATTCCCTCCCGATACGAGATGCCGTCGAGGGTGACGACCAAGGGGACAACGTGAATGTTCAGGTCGGCAGCTTCCTCCGGAGAAAGCCAAACGTCGGTTCCACTGTCGGTTACAATTTGCATTTCTTCCCTCCTGGTAAGGTGTACCCTGTCTGGCAAGCCTCCATAAGTGCGTTGCCTTTTTTACGAGTGTAGTGGGCCGGGCGCTTGTGCATTCTCTTGGGATGGAACAAACAGAGCACGGAAAACAACAAAAGGCACTCCGCCAAGTTGCTATTTGGGTGGGGTGCCATACCAGCCCATAGTATAGAGTACTAGCCCAGAGAAGTCAAATCGGGTACTGGGAAAGTGAAAGGGAAAAGAACTATCGGGTTCTGTCTTTGGGAAGGGCCAGTCGATAGGTTCCAGGGTTTACCAGCGGGTCGCACTCGACTTCCAATCCGAGGCTTTCGGCCAGGGCGCTCAGGCCCACGACCATTTGATCGGGATGGATGGCCAGGCGGCCCGGCTTTTGGCCTCCGGTCCATTCCTTGGATTGGAAAAGGTCGATGGCCCGTTGGAGAAAGGCCGCCAGGTCAAAGGATGGGGGATTGTGGCCTACGTCCTGGCGGGGGTCCAGCCACAACCAGCGCCCGGCATCATCCTGACGGATGGACGGCTCATCAGATGGGGGTGGTTCTACCGGGGCAGGTTGGGTACTGCTCAGCCAAGCGGGTGTCCCGGAGATTGGGGAAATACTCGCTCCAGTCTCTTCTTCGTCTTGGTCTGTTTCATCCAGCCACTCCTCGTCGGGTTCCTGGGGCCACAAAACCGCCTGTACCGGCGGTTCGTAGGATTCCTCGGACCCCTCGTCAAGGTCCAAGAGATCAAGGGACTGCTCGACCGGGTAAAGGTCGGCTTTTGGTGGTGGTGGTTCTTTCATCGTCGGTTGGTCGGCTACCCGATACTCCTCGGGCGCTCTCACGATCGGATCGGGCGGGGGCGAGCCTGACGGCGCCTCGGCAGCGAAGGCAGGCGATTCGGTCACGATCTCCGGCTTGGTAGTCGCTTCCGGCGGATGGTCTTGCTCTCGCTTGCGAATGAGAAAGGGCGGCAGGGACTTGGGTTCTTGCACCGGCGGCGGCTCGGGCGTAATAATCGGCTCGGGGGCGCCGCGCAGGTGTTCGAGAAAGGGGGGCAGAGGTTTGGGCTCTGTCCTCGGGGAAAGGGCGGCGGGCGGCTGTTCAGGCTGAGTGGCGGCGGATGGAGTGGGAGTGGGAGTGGGCTTTGGTTCTTCAGGCGGTGTCGCCGGCTTTGGGGGCGCCGATGGCCTGCCGGGGGACGGTTGTTCGGTCAGGATCTGCGGTGGAGAGTCTGTCGCCAGAGGACGGGGTGGTTTTCTGACCGACGGTTTCCGGGCCGATTCCCCGGCGCTGAACCAGGCGCGGACTTCGGACTCGGTCGCCATGCCCAGGAACTCGCCGTCGGGCGATATTTTGGCATACCGCCCGGGTCGAAACTCGATCAATGCCCAATCCCTTGCCATCCGTTCTCCCTTTGGCAGGAACCCTCTCACCGGTCAACGAGTACATTATAGCACGAAACCGTGGAAAAGGCAAGGAAAAAGAGGCACGCTTGGCTGGGTCGTTAGTGGAGGGCGGTCCCTTCGCCGGGCTGGAGGACTTGCACCGTGGTTTGCGGCGAAAGGTGCCCGGCATGTTGGGCAAAGAGGTGGGGTGGTTGGCTGAGATAGTCGGCCCGTTTCCAAAGCGCTTCGGGGCCCCAATAGCGGAGGGAGCCCCAGTGAATGGGCACAGCCACGCGGGGTCGCAGGTGATTCAGGGCCTGGGCAGCCGTGAACGGGGTCAGGTGTCCTTCTCCCAACCGGTGACCATAGCCCCAAACGGGAATCAGGGCCATGTCAAGGTCGAAATCCTGCCCTACTTCTTTCATGCCCTCGAACAGGTCGGTGTCTCCGGCAAAGTAGACCGACAGGCGATTCTGCATGACATAGCTCAAGCTAGGGCTCGTGGGGCGGGAAAACGAGTGCCCGTTTCCATGGTCTGCGGGCAGGGCCGTGATTTCGACGTCGGCCACCTGTACCTTGTCCCCTTCGACGACCTCATGAACCGGAACGCCCGTAGAACGTTCCAGGAACTTGCCGCTGCCCTTGGGGGCGATGATCGTGCTCGACGGGGAAAGCATCCGCAGCGAAGGAAGATCGGCGTGATCGTAATGAAGATGGGAGATCAGTACAATATCGGGGGCGCGTTCTTTGAGCAGGTCGGGCGCAGAATTTTGGCCATGACGTTGCAGAAAAAACAGGTGATCTCGCAAAATCGGGTCGGTCAGCACACGGACCTGGCCGATGTCCACCAGCACGGTGGCATGTCCAATATAGTGTAGATAGGCCAAACGCTCACTCTTTCCGACTGCTTGGGGTCTGCGGCCTTGAGAAGCTGGGCGCATTATACGTGCAGATCCAAAGGGTGTCAATTTCCTGGAGGGCATTGACGGTGGACCTCAATTTGGCGGTGGGGTAATCTGGTTCTGTCTATGTGCTCGCTTACCCGCCGCCCGTTGCGCGGGATCCGGCGGGAGCAGGAGCGGGCGACGCATGCGTCGCCCCTACGATGCGCGGCTGCGGCCTTTGGAGTGCGGTCCCTGTCCCTTTGCTCGGCCTGGGTCGTCAGGCCCAGGCCATGAACCCCCGCTTCCGCCATGTCTGCTGTGAGTACCCACGCACAAGCGCCTGTGTGCCTGCGGGCATCCCCTGAGCACGATTTGCCAAAAAATTCCGCTTATGCTACAATGCTCGCTATGCTCGTAGTATTGGCGCTATGACGGCTGCAGCAAGATCTGCAGGAAACCGTGCAGAATCGTACGATCCGCCCCAGTGCTTGTGGACCCCGGGCTGAGCCAGTGTGGATTGGGCTCGGCTTCGGGGTGTTTTGACGTGAAGCGCAGGATAGTGTAAAGTGGTTGTTGGTGCTGCGGGACGGAAAGGAATCGGAGGAGGACAATGGAACAGAAAACAAATCCCTTGTTGGGTGGACTGAACGGTTTGCTGGAAGGCAAACAAGGCGGCTGGGTTCTCAATGTGATGATTGCCGTGTTGATGATTTCGGCTCTGCTCTTGCCGCCCGTTTCAGCCCAAGACCGCCTTTTGAACCGAGGTTTTGTGGACATCGATCAGAAGGACGGCGGATCGGTCCTCGATCCGGATGGGATGCAGGTGGTCGTTCTGTCCGAGGGGTTGGCGGACGATGTCAAGTTGAAGGAAGAATCGGTGCCCATGGCCAGTTTCATGGATGGTTCGGCTGGCAAGGAATTGGTCGAAGCCGCCAAGGCGCTTCCCGCTCATTTGCACATCAAAAGCCCCATTTATCAGATGAGCGTCAAGGGACCGATGCCGACGCAGACGGTGCTCTCGATACCCATTCCAAACAACGCCGAGCCGTACGAGACCCTGTCTGTGTACGAGTGGACGGGCGAAGGCTGGACCTTTGTGCCTAGCCACGTGATCTATGAGGATGACGTCCTGGAATCGCGCCTGGACTATGTGCCGGGCTCCATTGCTGTGGCATCGAGCACCGACCTGCCTCCGCAGGTGAGCGCTGAGCTGCCCGATTATGTTTCCCTTCCCAGCTTGGGCGAGCGAGCCCTAACCGAGTTGAACCCCCTGGGCTACTACCTGGGGGCCGAAAATGGCATCGAAGGAAGCCTGATCAGCTTGCCCGAGACGGCGGGGCAGGAATCGTACCGTGTGTTGCCCACCCTGAGAAACTGGACGGACGACGGCGTGGTGCGCAGTGACCTGCTGGACAATATGCTGGTGGTGGCCGAATCCCGCCAGGCTCACGCCCAGGCCATCGTCGATCGAGTGGTGGCCGAGATGTACGCCGGGATCGACCTGGACTATCGCGGCGCGAACCCGAGCTTGCGCGCCGAGTTCACCCAGTTTGTTCAGGTGTTGGCCGAAGGATTGCACGCCAATGGCAAGCGCCTTACTGTCCATGTCGAATCGCCTGTTCAGATCGCCGAAGATCGGTGGGAGACCGGTCCCTACGACTGGCGCAAGTTGGGCCAGGCAGCCGATGCCCTCAAGTTCCCGGCCATTCAGGATCCGGCGGCCTATGCCGTAGGGGGCCAGATGCAGCAGTTGCTGTGGTGGGCCGTGGGCGAGGTGGAGCGCTACAAGCTCCAACCCGTGTTCACCACGCGCAGTGTGGAGAACGCCGGCGGCGTGTTGTTGGAACGAACCTACCGGGACGCTCTGGCCGAGTTGAGCAAGGTGGTGGTCAACACGACTGGAGAGGTTCTGGTGCCAGGCGACCAGGTGGTCGTCAGCCTGGATACGGTGGGCATCCAGTTCGATCCGATCATAGGCCGCTACTGGTTTTCCTACATCGATGAAGCCAGCGGTCAGGAGAGAAAGGTTTGGTTGGAGGACGCCAGCAGCCTGAGCCGCAAGTTCGACCTGCTCTCCCACTATAATGTGGGGGGGGTGGGGCTGCGGGCCATGTGGGACGACGGCAACGACCCCCGCATTTGGGATCTGGTGCGCGAGTATCAGTCCTCGGTGCAATCCGATGTGGTTCCTGTAGACAGCAATTTCTCGGTGGTTTGGAGTGTGGAAAACACCGCCAGTGGCCAACGCCTGGAAGAGGCCAGCAGTCTGGATCAGCATAGCTACACCTGGACGGCGCCCAGCGAACCGGGCCAGTATGAAATCGGCGCGTCGATTGTGGCCAATAATGGGCAGACCGTGGCGGGTGACAACCGGGTGGCGCTGGTCGTCGCCCAGCCCACTTCCACCCCGACGCCTACCCCCAGTCCTACGCCGATCCCGACGGAAACCCCGACGCCGGTGCCCACCGCGACTCCGGCGCCGACGGCCAAACCTCAGACCCAAACGACGGCGCCCAAGGCCACGGCTGTGCCCCAAACGAGCAGCGGCGCCAACCGGGTCAACACCAATTTTGGTTACGGTATCCAGGCCCACATGGTGCACAATGGACAGGCCGGAACGGTGATGGCCAAGACCAAGGAAATGGGCTTTGGTTGGGTCAAGCAACAGGTCGAATGGAAGCACTTTGAACCCGACAAGGGCAACTATCAATGGCCCGCGTTGGATGAGATCGTCGCCGCCGCCGACGGCGCCGGGATCAAGATCTTGTGGAGTGTGGTCAACGCGCCCTCTTGGTCCCGTGGCGGCCAAGATCTGGGAGTGGGTGGCCCGCCCAACAACCCGGCCGATATGGGCGATTTCCTGGGCGCCATGGCAAGCCGGTATTGCGGCAGCAGCGTCAAGGCCATCGAGGTCTGGAACGAGCAGAACTTGCATTACGAGTGGGGCAACATGAAGATCGACCCTGCCGCCTATATGCAACTGCTCAAGGTAGGCTATAACCGAATCAAGCAGGCGTGCCCGAGCATGATCGTGGTCAGCGGTGCACTGACGCCCACCGGCGCTCCACCGCCCAAGGCTATGGACGATTATGCCTATCTGGAAGGCATGTATCAAAACGGGCTCAAGCAGTATAGCGACGCCATCGGCGCCCACCCCAGCGGCTTTAACGTTGCGCCTTCCATCAAGGGGGGGCAAGCGGCGTGCGACTTTATCACGCAGCAGGGCTCGTCGTTCCGGGGTCCCTGCAACACGCTCCACCATTCCTGGAGTTTTTACGCCACGCTGAATGGCTACTACAACATCATGAAAAAGTACGGCGATGGCGGCAAAAAGATCTGGCCGACCGAGTTTGGCTGGGCCACGAATTGGATTGGCGATGCCAGCTATGGCTATGCTCAGGACAATTCGCGGGAGGAGCAAGCGAACTGGACCGTCGAAGCGTACAAGCTGATGAAACAGTGGGGCTTTGTGGGTACGGCTTTCTTATGGAACCTCAACTTTGAGGTCGTGGCTCCGGGCACCGAAAAAGCCCAGTGGGCCATCCTGAATGGCGATTGGAGCCATACTCTGACCTACAACAAGCTTAAAAGCATGGCCAAGTAGGGAGTTTTGCATCGCATCGGACCAGGGCACGGGCAAGTCCCGTGCCCTGTCACGTCTGTTGCCAGTGCCTCACGGTATGTTTGATAGATAGGCCTTCCATAGCCTGTGGGGGGTCGATGGCGGGTGAAAACCATGACACGAGACATTGATTTGAAACCTGAAAAGAACGCCAAGCCCAATGGTGGAAACCGGATGATGCTCGCGATCACGATCCCTTTGGTCGTCAGCATCGTGGTGGCCTTGTTGTTCTTGGGCGGGGTCATCGTATCGCGCCTTGCGGCCAAACCGGAACCCACGGCCAGCCCGACCGTTACCCTGGTGCCGACCTTTACGGCGACGGCTGTGGCTGAGGAACCTCTGCCCCCTGCCACCGAGACGCCTGCCGAACCTTTGGCTACACCAGAACCGGTCCAGACCTCGACGGGAGAGAACGTGGAGCCAACCGCCTCACCGTCCGTGCAGCCCCCCTCTTCGGGGCCGGTGCAGGTGGCCTCGCCCGACTATGGCATTCAGGCCTTTTTGTGGTGGCAACCCGAAGTGGCCCACCGAGATCTCAGTCTGATCCGCGATGGGGGGTTCACTTGGGTCAAGCAGTGGTTCGCCTGGAGCGATATCGAGGGGCAGGGCAAGGGCCAATATGACTGGAGCACGGCCGATCGCGTCGTGGATATGGTGGACGAGTTTGGGTTGAACCTGCTGGTGCGGGTGGATCACGCCCCGGCCTGGGCGGGCGCACCCCCCGAAAACCTCGATCACTTTGCCGACTTTTTGACTGCCCTTGCCACCCGGTACAAGGGCCGCATCGACGCTTACCAGATCTGGAACGAGCCCAACCTGGCCCGCGAGTGGGGTAACAATCCGCCCAACGCCCAGGAATACACCCAGATGCTCAAGCGTGGCTACGAGACCATCAAAAGGATCGATCCCAATGCCCTCATCGTGAGCGCGGGCATGGCGCCCACCACCGAGCTGAGCCAGCGGGCGGTGCCCGATACCCAGTTTGTCCAGTCTATGTACAAGGCCGGGGCGCAGCCCTACTTTGATATGTTGGGCGCCCATGGGGCAGGCTACAAGGCGCCGCCCGAGATGGATCCGGGCGATGTGGCTAACGATCCCAACTATTATAATGTGGGCGATCCCAACTGTCCGGGTGCGGGCTGCCGCATTTACTGCTTCCGCCACGTCGAGGACTTGAGGCAGATCATGGTGGACAATGGCGATGCCAACAAAAAGGTGACCGTGTTAGAGTTTGGCTGGACCATGGACGAGCGACCCGATAGCCCCTATTACTGGCACCGGGTGGCCGACCAGTTTGTGCAGGGCGACTATATGGTGCGCGCCTACAAGTATGCCAAGGAACACTGGCAGCCCTGGATCGGCATCATGAGTGTGATCTATATGCCCGATGCCAAGTGGACCCAGGCCGACGAGCAGTACTGGTGGTCAGTGATGGAGCCCAGCCAGGTGGATGAGTTGTTCCTCAAGGCCCCCTACGTCATGCTCTGCGAGTACCTGAATGAGGTGCGGGGCTTGCCCCGTTGCCGCTACCTGCCCGCGAACTAGCGCCAGCGCTCAATCGATCTGGAAATAAAAAGAGGCCATCGGCACACCGTCGATGGCCTCTTTTGGATCTTGCGATTGGTCAGTAGGTGCGCTGCCAGTCGACGCGAAAGGCGTTCGCCACACTGGGATCGAATTGGATCTGCACCTTGGGGCTGATGGGATTCCCCGCCGCATCCAGCACGACCAGATCCCAGGCGACCACGTCGTGGCCGATGGGGATGTTGTACTGACCGCTCTCGGCGCCGCCCTTGGTGGGGGCCGGCGGCAGCGTGTTCCACTCGTTGAGCGCCTGCACCTGGATGCCTTCCAGGCCGTTGCCGGCGGCATCTCGAACGGTGCCGACCAGGTAGCAGCAGTTGGGATAGGCAGAATCGGCTTTGGGCGGGCCGGCCAACCGGAAGGGGTAGGTCGGCGCGGGGGCCACGGTTGGCGGTTGGGGCGGCAAGGTCACCGTCGGTAACGGCTCGGTGGGCTCTGGGGGGGGCTGGGTGGCAGCCGGTGTCTCGGCGTCTGCTGTCGGGCTGGGCAGGTCCACCGGCAGGGTGACCACTGCCGTGGATGTGATCGCCACGGTGGGCGTGACCACCATCACGGTGGGAATGAGGGTGGGCGACGGCGTCACGGTAGGTCGCGCCGATTCGCTTACTTCGGTGCTTGGCGGTTGGGTGGGCAGGGCGCGGATGGCGTCGCGGCTCGATACAAAGCCGGTGTAGGCTACGTAACTGCCCAGGACGAGCACGAGCAAGACAAGAAAGAATCCGAATGCGTATCCTTTATTCATAAAACCAACGTTTTTCGCGAGTTCCAGCGTGGGCGTGCCGCGCCGTTCTTGCAGGCATTATACTCGAAAAGACCTCTGCGGGCAAACAGGTGGGCGGCAGGGGAAAAAGCTCTTATGGTGGCAGTTTGCGAGCCTACCTTCGATCATTCGCGTGGATCGGATTGCCGGATCCGGACCCTGACGCCGGACGGATCGGAGAGCCTGATGTGCGCGTTTTTCGAGTTCCCAGGTCTAAAGCGATTTAGGTCTCAGGGCTGCCCAGGGCGACCTGGACGTGGACCTCGGCCCGGCCCGGGGGCGGGAACGGCACAACGTCGCCGGAGATGGGGCAATCCTCTACTGTCAGCGCTACCCGATTTCCCAGTCCCACCCGATGGACCGAAATGTGGTAGGTGACCCCTCGAAAGACCCGTTTGGCTTCCAGGTCGCGCCATTCGCTGGGCAGCACAGGGGCAATTTGCAGTCCGGTAAAGGTGGATCGGATGCCCAAGATCCATTGGGTGATGGCTACATAGTTCCAAGCCGCGGTGCCGGTGAGCCACGAGTTCTTGGCCTCGCCATGGGTGGGCGCATCGCGCCCGGCGATCATCTGCGCGTACACATAGGGCTCGCAGCGGTGCAGGTCGCTCAGCTCCTCCCGCGCAGAGGGCTGAATCCGCAGGTAATAGTCGTGGGCCTGGTCGCCGTGGCCCAACAGCGTCTCGGCGATCATGATCCAGGGGTTGGTGTGGCAAAAGATGCCGGCGTTCTCCTTGTAGCCCGGCGGGTAGGACGAGATCTCGCCCAGGTGCAGATAGTACTGGGAATAGGCCGGTTGCAACAACACGATGCCATGCTCGGTCGCCAGGCGCTCCCCCACGGAGGCCAGAGCCTTTTCTGCCAGGCCATCCTCCAAGCCGATGCCAGCCATCACACAGATGCCCTGGGGCTCGATGAAAATCTGGCCTTCCTCGCACTCCCGCGAGCCGATCTTGCGCCCGGCGTCGTCGTAGGCGCGCAAGAACCAGTCGCCGTCCCAGCCATGCCGGCGCACGGTGGCCTCCATCCGAGCCGCCTCCCGCTCGTAACCCCGCGCCTCCGCCTCCAGGCCCTGTTCGCAGGCGATGGCGGCCATCTCTTTGGCCGCCAACACAAACAGGCCGGCGATAAAGACCGATTCGGCGGTTTGGCCGTCTTTGGTGGTGGTGGTTTGAAAGGACTCACCCGGCTCCCGCGAAAAGGTGTTGAGGTTCAGGCAGTCGTTCCAGTCGGCGCGCCCGATCAGCGGCAGGCCGTGGGCTCCCAGGCGATCCAGCGTGTACTGCACGCTGCGCTGCAGATGTTCGTACAGCGGCTGTTCAGAGCCTGGTTGATTGTCGTAGGGGACCGGTTCGTCAAGGATGCTTCCGTCGCCCGTCTCTTTGAGGTAGGCGGCCGCGCTCAGGACCAGCCACAGGGGATCGTCGTGAAAGTTGCCGCCGATGGCGTCGTTTCCCCGTTTGGTGAGGGGTTGGTATTGGTGGTAGGCGCCGCCTGTTTCCAACTGGGTGGCAGCCAGGTCCAGGATGCGCTCGCGAGCCCGCGCAGGGATCAGGTGCATAAAGCCCAGCAGGTCCTGGTTCGAATCGCGAAAGCCCATCCCGCGGCCAATGCCCGATTCGAAATAGGAGGCCGAGCGGGAAAGGTTAAAGGTCACCATGCACTGATAGGCATTCCAGATGTTGACCATACGGTTGGTGTGCACGTCGGGGGTCTGGACCTGGAGGGTATTCAGCAGGGTATCCCAATGGGCGCGCAGGGCGGCAAAGGCCGATTCGACATTCTCGCCGTTGCGGTACCGGTCGATGATGGGCAGTACCGTCTGCTTGTGGATGGTCTGCGAGCCGGGCGGATCGAACTTGGCGTCGTCCGGGTTCTCGTGGTAGCCCAGCACAAAGGTGAGGGACCGGGTCTCTCCCGGTTCGAGAATTACCTCCACATGATGGGAACCGATGGGCGCCCAGCCGTGGGCAATCGAGTTCGCCGATTGGCCCCGCTCGACGACGACCGGGTTCTCCCAGCCGCGGTAGGCCCCCAAGAAAGCATCCCGTTGGGTATCGGCGCCTGCCACGGCCTCGGAGCAGGCAAAGTAGGCAAAGTGGTTGCGCCGCTCGCGGTATTCGGTCTTGTGGTAGATCACGCCGTCGACCACTTCGACTTCGCCGATGTTCAGGTTCCGCTGGTAGTTGGTCGAGTCGTCCCACGCATCCCACAGGCAGAACTCGATGCAGGAGAATACCGATAGGTGGGCCGTGTCCGGGCGATGGTTGGCCACCGCTAGCTGCCATATCTCCAGGGTTTCGCCCAGGGGCACGAAATAGCGGGTGTGGGCCTCGATCCCGCGGTAGGTGGAGCCGATGACGGTGTAGCCCAGGCCGTGACGACAGCGATAGTCCTCCAGATCGTGCCGGGTGGGCATCCACGACGGCGACCAAAAGGCGCCCGCCTCGGGCCCCGGCCCATCGTCCCGCAGATAGAGGTAGCGCCCGCCGAGATCGAGGGGGACGTTGTTGTATCGATAGCGAGTGAGCCGGCGCAACCGCGCGTCGCGGTAAAAGGAATACCCTCCGGCGGTGTGGGAAATCAGCCCGATGTAGGCGTCGGTCCCCAGGTAGTTGATCCAGGGCAGAGGGGTATCGGGCCGGGTGATCACATACTCTCGCCGCTCGTCGTCGAAAAATCCGTACCGCATTGTCCCTCCTCGCAGTGGGTGGTCTCTGGGGCCTGCGGTGGGCTCATGCGCCCGACAGGCCGCTGGGTTCCCTGCCGTCGATTGCAAGTATACTTGGAGATGGGGCGCTCGTCAAACTGGCCCGCGCGATGGAGCAGGGCTTGGGTGAGAGAGGGTTCTTGCCTTCACAGTCAATCTGTGATACAATGGAAGCCGAAAATCGGAAATGCTTCCCAGGAGGTATCAGGTGGGTACAGTCAACATTCGGCTCCGGCGTAAAGGAATCCTCACATTACCCGTGAGCCTACGGCGAAAGTATAACCTGGAAGAAAACGATGTCTTTACTCTAGAGGATCTGGGGAATGGTTCCTTTCTGCTCATACCCAAGGTCTCCAAGGTTGTGAGCCTTGGCAATCGCGTGGCAGAAGTGATGGCTGAGGACGACGTAAGCCTGGAGGAAATGCTGGAGGCATTGGACAAAGAGCGACAGGACTATTACCGGGAACACTATGGCCAGTCCTGAGCTTTTCTTTGACAGTAGCGCCCTTTTCGCTGGCATTGTCTCGGCCAGCGGTGCGAGCCGTGCTCTACTACTTCTGGCTGAGGCTGGACAGGTTGCGATCACCATATCCGAACAAGTGGTGGCAGAAACGGAGCGGGCCGTTGCTCGCAAGATTCCCCGAGCCTTGCCCGAGTTCCGGGAAGCAATCCGCGCCACTGGCCTGCGCATGGTCCGAGATCCCACGCCCGACGAGATGGAGGCATATGGGAACATCATTTCCCATCGGGCCGATGTGCCCATTCTCGTGGCTGCCATGCGAGTAAAGACAGACTATCTCGTGACCCTCAATCGTCGCCATTTCACCGATGATCCCGCCGTGGCCGACCGTTCAAACCTCCGCATTGGTACGCCAGGGGACGCACTCATGTGGGTGCGGCGAACCTTGGCGGAGACACGAACCTGAGTGATGACCGGGACTCTGTCCATCGAGTCGGGCGTGGAACTCGAGCCGCACTGCCACGGGGCGATACTGTGCGCAGGTGATTGTCCTCGGCCCGCTTGTACTCACCCTCACCGTATGCTATCAGACGCAATTGATAACGGGTTTAGCCTGACCACATGCTTTGATCTGACGGGGAGGGCCATGTGACTATCAATGTCTGCTCGTCAGTGACGGCTACGCCTTTGCTTCCCGGCGGCTTCTCGGGTATAATGTTATTGTGGGCCATTGGTCACCAGCCAAACAGGCAGGAGAGGAAAGGTGCCAACGCTCTACCTCGACATGAACATCTACAAGCGGCCGTTTGATAACCAGCGCCAGATGCGCATCCGCTTGGAGACCGTCGCAATCACGATGATCTTTGCCTTGATCGATGATGGTCAACTCTCTGCCCGTTGGTCCTTTGTGCTGGACTACGAGAACAGTCGCGATCCTGTCCCGCAGCGCCGGGAGTTCGTACAGTACCTGTCGCGGTGCTGCGAGACCACCATCGCACCTGATGAATCCATCAGGAAGTTGGCGCGACATCTGTCCGAGACATATCAGATTCGAGGTCGAGATGCACTGCACTTGGCCATCGCCGAGACATCTGGTTGCGATTACCTGGTCACGTGTGACGATAGGCTAGTGCGGCAGGGAGAACGCGTACGGGAACAGGGAGTGATAAGTGTGCACCTGATCAACCCTGTGGATTTCGTGCAGGAGGAGTGAGATGACAGTGGCTGAGCAGCAGTTCGCTCGTACTGAAATGGCCTTAAGGCAGACTGGCTACATGGCTTTGATACAGTCTCTTGGGTACGCTGACGCGATCCGATTCTTGGTGGAACTGAGTCCCGGGGAGGGAGACTATCTGGAATGGCAGGATCGCCTCTTTGGCGATGCGAGTGTAGACGAGCTCTACGAGCAGGCCCAGAAGCACTGGAGGCACTCTCAGGAATAGGTTTCGCCAACCGCATACTGGTGCCTGTCGCAACGCCGAGGGGTGGGAACTGAATTCCTGCCCCTCGCTTCGTTTTCTCTACGTTGCGAGCGCAGGCGGCGGCCGTTTGGCGCAGTTGCGGAGGTATGCTATACTCTGCCCACAACCTGAACAGAGGATCGTAAAGCGGTGAGACCCATAGGGATTGTCTTGAAACTGCTGTATCGGCTGCAGAATCATCATTGGGCGGGGTGGCCCCTGTCGCGTTGGGTAGGCTTTATGCTGGTGGCGGGGGGGCTGGCCGCGTTGATCGCCCGTTGGCCGCGGATCGAGCTGGCCCTGCTCCTGGGGTTGGCCTGGCTGCTGTATGTCCTCCTGTTAGCCTGGGCGGGACGGCGCCGTTTTGCCCACTTTGTGCCCCTTGCTCAGAGCGACGTCCCTCCCGAACCGGGCCTGCCCCCCCTGGACAAGGCCGAACGGGTGCCGATCCGCGCCTGCGGTTGGTTCAGCGTGCAGGGCAAGGAGCGGCGCCTGGCCGACATCGAGGCAGACTATGAATCGGTGGGGACGCGGGAACACATCATCCTGGGCCGCTTGCGCCCCTCTCGTTTTCTGGGACTGGGACGGTGGCCCGCAGAAGAGCTCGGTTGGTGGTACATCTTTTTTCAGCCGGCCATGATCCGGCGCCTGCGGGTGGGCCATCTCTGCTTTGGCGCGCGGCCGCGCCTGGCCTTGCAGGTGGTCTATGCGGTCGATGAGGAAAAGCAGGAAACCGTCCACCTGATTTTTGAGGACGCGCAGACGCTGCACCGGGTGTGGAACGATCTGGTCAAGGATGCGCCGCCGGGAGCGGCAGGCTGAGGGCGCGCATCTCTTGGATAGCAACAAGCCCCTGCCAGGTGGACAGGGACTTGTGATTTTTGGCGACAGATACTGTGGGGCGTTAGAGCAGGCTTTGCTGTTGCGTTTGGTGAGCGAGGATGATGGCCTCGGCCACTTCTTTCATCGGCTTGCGCGTGTTCATGCTCATCTTTTGAATCATGCGAAAGGCCTCGGCTTCTGTCAGGTTCTGGGTATCGGTGAGGATACCCTTGGCCCGGTCGACGAACTTGCGGGTCTCGAGAGCCTCGCGCAGATCGCCCACCTGTTTTTCCATGGCCTCGAACTCGCGGAAGCGGGCCAGCGCCACCTCAATGGCCGGGATCAGGTCCGATTCGCGGAACGGTTTCACCAGGTAGCCGACCACCCCGGCTTCGCGGGCGCGGACCACCAGCTCTCGCTGGCTATAGGCCGTCAGGAGCAACACGGGGGCGATGCGCTCTTCGGTGAGCATGCGAGCCGCGTCGATGCCGTCAAATTCCTCCCCCTCGAATTTGATGTCCATGATGACGACGTCGGGCTTGAGTTCGCGGGCCAGGTTCACGGCACTGCGCCCGTCCCCCACCTCGCCGATCACCAGATACCCCAGATTGTTTAGCATCTCTCGCAAATCCATGCGAATAATCGACTCGTCGTCTGCAATGACCACTCGTGTTCGCTCTGCCATTACCTACCTCCTTGGGTCTGTTTGGGAAAAGTCACGACTGCTGAGACCCCTTTGTCTCTTCCAATCAACTCGAACTTGCCTTTCAAATCGCCTTCGGCCAGGGCCTTGACGATCTGCAACCCCAGGCTACCGGTGCGCGCCAGGTCAAACTCTTCGGGTAACCCAATGCCGTCGTCGTCCACCGAGATGGTGATGTACTCGCCATTGTCCTTGATGTTCACAGTGACAGTGCCGCCCTCTTGCCGCTCGTAGCCATGCTCCAGGGCGTTCTGCAGCAACTCGTTGATCGTGAGGGCGCAGACGGTGGCGGGTTGGGTGGGCAAATAGATATTCGGTCCCCGAAGCTCGAGGCGAATGCTTTTCTCGCGATCCAGAATCCCTTCCTGGATTTGATGAATAATCCGTTGGCTGACATCCCGGATGTTGATGACGCGGGCATCCTGATGGGCCAGGAATTCGTGAATGACGGCCACGCTCAGGATGCGATTGATGCCTTCTTGTAAAGCGCGCTTGGTTTCCTCCGACTCGACGCGGCGCGATTGCAGGCGCAGCAGCGAAGCGATGGTCTGCATATTGTTCTTGACCCGGTGATGGATCTCTTGGATCATGGCTGCCTTGACCCGCAGTTCTTCACCCTGGCGGCGTGCGTCGGTCGCGTCGTGGATGGTGAGCAGCAGCCCCGCCAATTGCGGAGATGTCCGGCGGTTAGGCAGGAGTCGTTCGATGCCCTTGCTCGATGAGTACAGGGGAATGGCCCTTTTGATCCAGACAAGCCCGCCAGCCTGGGACTCGCTCTCGACGCAGCGCTCCTCTTCCAGGGCCCTCGTCACCAGTTCGTTATCGTCCATCTCGAGATCGTGGATGTGGCGCTTGAGCAGGTCGCCGGCATAGCCCAATTTGCGGTAGAGATTGGTGGCGATGCCGCTGAGGTACTGAATGCGAAGCTGGTCATCGAGCACGAGGATGCCGTCATGTTCGGCAAAGGGCGACAGATCGCTCGCGCCCTGGAGCTGACCGCTCACGATCGTTGCTTGGAGCTGCTTGAGGGCCCGCTGAAAGACCTTACTGCGGCGCCGGTGGCGTTCGCGCTCGATCAGGATGGTCTCGATAGAAATGGCTGCGATGATGCGGTTATCGCTGGCGCGGATGGGAAAAATCTGCTGCATAATGGGGGCGCCGTGCACAGGCAGCCCCGAGCTTCCGCGGCGCACCTCTGCCATGCCCCGGCGGCCCTCGGTCAGGGCTCGTAGCACGCCGGGTTCCTCGTAGGGGCCGACTTCGCGCCCGACGAGGGTCTCTTCATGGATGGGAAGGATCGAATGGGGGCTTGCCTGAGAGATGATAACCGCCCGGTCTGCCGACAGGGGGCAATACATGAGGACATCTGCCCGACTTAGATCGGCCAGGATCCCCAGGTCGCCCTCGATCTTTTCCAGAAAGAGGATATCGTTTTCTGTCAGACGGTCACAACTGTGAACGACGGTGTCCATCCCCTTCTCAGCTCTGAGAATGCGCCAGCCAGGCCTCGTCCAAGACGAATCCGCGTGCATGCTCTGGTGCGTGATGGCGACTCTCCAACCCTTGCCACTTTGGTTGCATAAACGAATGGTCGATAGCGGTACGCCATCGACCATCGCCTCTGGTCGGGGCGGCCCGATTTGAACGGGCGGCCACTTGAACCCCATTCAAGTGCGCTACCGGACTGCGCTACGCCCCGATGTCAGTTACAAAGCGGAGCCATTGTAACAGATGCAGCCCCATTTGTCAAACTCGCAGCAAGCCACTGCCTTGCCCGCTATAGACCGCGATCGTCGCTGCGGGCGAGGCATTCCAGGGGATCCTTTAGCCAGGGCGCCACTTTTGCCGGAATGCCGCACCCCTACCATACGCACCTGGGATGAAATTTGTAGGGGCGCGGCATGCCGCGCCCAAAGCCCAGGGCATGCTACACCATGCCCGATAGAACGGCGCTGTGTGGGTCTGATTTACGGTTCGACAGAGCACACGTTGCGCAAGCGACCGATGCCCTCGATTTCGCACTCGACGACGTCGCCATCGCCGAGGAACACCTGCGGGTTGCGGGCTGCACCGATGCCGTGGGGTGTGCCGGTCAGGATGAGGTCGCCGGGCAGGAGGGTAAAGGCCTGGGAGAGAAACGAGATGAGGTGGGCCACGCCAAAGATCATCTCGCGGGTGGTTGAGTCCTGCATCGGCACACCGTTCACCCGGCAGCATAGAGCAAGATTCTGGGGATCGGGGATCTCGTCGGTGGTGACGATGGCCGGACCCAGGGGGCAAAAGGTGTCCAATGACTTGCCGCGCACCCACTGCCCATCCCCATGCTGGATCTCTCGGGCGCTGACATCATTGGCTACCGTATAGCCCAGCACGGTCGCCAGGGCCTCTTTTTCTGCCACGCGGCGGGCCGCCTTGCCCATGACGATGGCGAGTTCGACCTCCCAATCGACCATCTGGGTCAGAGCGGTGCGCCACCGAATCGGATCGCCTGGCCCGATGATGGTCGAAGGGAACTTGGCAAAGGCAATGGGGTAGCGGGGAACCGGATGTCCGGTTTCGCGGCAGTGGTCGTAATAGTTCAGGCCGATGGCCACGATCTTGCGCGGATTCTGGAGCGGCGCAGCCAGGCGGACGTCTGTCAGCGGGAAGGTTGGGGCGTTGCGGCGGTCGATCAGGGCCTGCAATGCATCGGGGGAAGCCTCCCCCCGCTGAATCCAGGCGTCCAGGGTGGGGGCCAGGGCGGTCGCGCCATAGACCCGCTCGCCTTTTTGTACGCCCCACAGGGATTCTCCATTGTGTACAAAGCTTAACAATCGCATGCTGGATCTCCTTTTGTCTATAGCCGGCGGTTGCCAGGCAAGGCTGCCCTTGCGAGGTAGCCTGGGAGGCAATCATAGCCGAAGGGTGCGAGAAACGCAAACGGGCCAGGCGCTGGAGCCTGGGCCAATGGGCTGGCCAGGCTCCGCACAACGAGACAGGGCGGGGAGGCCTGCTAGGCGTTAAGGCCACCCCTGTGGACGGGGGTGGCAGGCAAAAGCAAATTTTTGCGCGGAGGATGAATTGGTTTTCGGTGGACCCCTTTGCGCGGGGGTGACGTAATGGGCGCAGGTCACGGGCAGGCGGTGGCTGGGACGTCGTCCGCCGGGACGTCCTCTAGAGCCCTTGCAGCCGAGCGCTCCAGCGAGGGCATCCTCGGTTGCAAGGGCTGGCGCTTGCCACGTACGGGCGAGGCATGCCTCGCCCGTACCCAAGTTGCCTATTGGCGCAATGCCCCTGATGCTCTGCCCCCGATGCTCGCCGCCCCCATCTCGGGGGCGGCTTTCATTCCTGTCAGACCTCCTGGGCTGGGAGCGCGACGTGCTTTCCGAGGGTCTGTCGCCCCGTCGCTCAGGGCCTCACGACCGTCTGATCGGACAGGTCTACCTCGACAGTCTGCATGCCCGCTCGTTCGTGTCGGGCCGTCATGCGGACCCGTCCCCCCTTTGGGGCGTGCACGACCCATTCCACCTTGGCCCGATCGTCGCTCGGGTCGCTGATGGTAAAGCCGACCGCTGCCGGGGGTTTGTACGCGCGGCCTTCCAACTGCCCGCCATCGACGCGCGGCTCCCCGGCTTCGAGGGTGGCCCCTTCGGGCAGTTCGATCTCAAAGATGACACCGCGCACCAGCTTTTTCTCCAACGCCCGTTTGGTGACATAGCTGGGCAGCCAGCCCGTGTTGTGCACCACCAGGCGCAGGTGATAGGTGTCTTGGCCCATCGGTCGGGCCGTCACCTGGTAGATTTCCAGCCGGGGCGAGATGAGCAGGTGCCACACCAGCCAGTCGGCAAAGGGGGCAATCTCGGCCTCCAGAAACTGGGGCGGTGGATTGCGAAAAGCATACTGCGAGTTCCATCCGCCCAGCTCGATGGCGCCCAACTGGGGGTGTTGGTAGGGATACCAGTCGATGTATCCCTTGCCCTCCAGAACCTCGTCGCTCCAGCGAAGAAGCGCCAGGTCGTCTTCCAACGGGTGCTCCCGGTACCAGTCCATGTACTTGTACTCTTTGATCCCCGCCTGGCGCTGGGGGCTCCAGATCTCGACGGTCCAGGCAAACATCCCCAGGTGATCGTACAGCCAATCGTCAAACCCACCGGTGGTCACCTCCCCGGGATGGTAGAGGAACTCGTGATAGGTCGACACGGCGGGGTAGCCGGTCAGATCCGTGCCCTTTTTGCCGATGGTCTGAAAGGTCCACAGGTCGTGGGCGGGCATTTCCTTGTCGTCCCGGTCGGACAGGGGCCGCAGCAACACCCCACTCCAGGTGTGAAAGGCGACCCCGCCGGTGATGTTGGGGTGCTGGGTGATAAAGCGAGCCAGGGCCATCGCCTCGGGTTCCGATGTGGGGTAGGGACCGGCGCCCTCCTGCTGATACTCCTGGCGCCAATTCACCGGAAAGTTGCGGTTCAGATCCAACCCCTCTTTGTTGGGCTGGAGGTGGAGGGTCACCCCGTCATAGTTCTCCAGGCGTCCCTCGGGAAAGAGGCGGTAATAGGTCCCGCCTGTTTCGATGGGATCGCGGCGCACCAACAGCCGCGGCTCGTCGGGGCTTACCTTCCACGGGCCGTTGAGATCGGGGATGCGCATCATCAACATCCGCCCGTCGCCGTCCATGTCCTCGCGCACCAGGCCGTCGATGGGCTCCTCGTCGTAGGGGTAGGGACGGGTGCTGGAGCGCAGAATGCGCGGTTTATCGGCCAGGGCCAACTCGGCGCCGTCGGGGTTGACCCGGGGGCAGATGTAAAAAGCCCTCGTGTCGAGGCAGCGGGTCACGTCGGGGTCCGAGCCGTAGCTGGTGACCAGATGGCGGATGAGGTACAGGCAGGCGCTGGAGGGCGAGATTTCGCTGGCGTGAATGTTGCCGTCGACCCACAGCGCGGGCTTGGTTTGATCCTCGCCGGTGGCTGTGTGGGTCACTGTCGCCAGCCAGATGTCGCGGCCTTCGTAGCTGTGGCCGATGCTCTCCAGGCGAACGAGTTGCGGATATTCGGCGGCAAACCCCTTCAGGATGGCGGTCAGCTCGTCGTAACGGTAGTAGGTGTCAAAGCGAACGTCCATGGGATGATCTCCTTTCGTGGGTCCTCTTCTTTGATCGGTGGGCGCCCCCCGGTCAGTCTCCCCGATGGGCGCGGGTAAGTGTACCACCAATCGAGGTTGACGACAAGTCTGTGCTGGGGCGGCATTTGCGCGGCCCTAATGGTCGGCCGCTTGCACTTGACATCCAACACGAACCGCGTTATCATTTCACTGAGCAAGGTGCCGATAGGCAGTGTTTGCCCAAACTGGCCGGTGCCGATTTGCACTCCAAGGGGCAGGGCCAACCTCGGCGAGATCACAGTCAAACAAACCAGAGGGGGGATCGTCAATGCACAAACATTCCTGGCCCAAAGCTTCTTGGCCCAAGGCTTCTTGACAACTGTCTGTTGTTCTGTTCTTGGCATTGGTCGGATGGCTGTTGCGGACCCAAAGTTTGGTAGCAAACAGCGTACTGATGATCGGTGCGCTGGAGCGTTTCAGCGCCTGGGCGATGGCGCGGCGGTTCAAGGGGTTGGCAAATGTCGCAGCCCGGGATGGAGTTGCTACCAGCTCTCATGGGAAAACACAGTGTCGACGACAAGAATCTTGCTGATTGACGACGAACAGAACATCCTCGACTTGGCAGGGGCCTATTTGCGCCAAGAGGGCTACGAGGTCCACACGGCTAGCGATGGACCGGGCGGACTCGAGGCAGCGCGCGTCCTCAAGCCCGATCTGATCGTCCTGGACATCATGCTGCCCGGCATGGACGGCCTGGAGCTGCTGACCCGGCTGCGGCGCGAGTCGGACGTGTACGTCATTATGCTCACGGCCAAGTCGGAGGAGACAGACAAGATCGTCGGCCTGTCGGTAGGGGCTGATGACTATCTGACCAAACCCTTTAGCCCGCGCGAGCTAGTGGCTCGCGTCAAGGCAGCGCTGCGTCGCCTCCACGCCGACGTCGGCCCGGCCGAAGCGTCCGTTCTGACCTTTCGTCGACTGCGCATCGACGCCGGCCTCCGCCAGGTGTGGGTTGACAACGAACCGGTAGACCTGACCGCCACCGAGTTCGACCTGCTCCAGACTCTGGCTGAACATCGAGGACGGGTCCTCAGCCGCGAGCAGCTCTTGCAGCAGGTGTGGGGTCACGATTTCTACGGCGAGGAGCGGGTAGTGGACGTGCACATCGGCCACATCCGGCAGAAACTAGGCGACAGCCGATTCATCGTAACCGTGCGCGGCGTGGGCTACCATTTCGAGGATGAGGAGGTGTGACGATGCCAAGGCTCATTCGCCGGCACCTGAGCTGGAAGCTGTTTCTGTCCTACCTAGTTGTCATCCTGGTGGGTATCGTGGTCCTGGCCACGGCCGCGGAGTTGGCGGTGCCGACCGCTTTTGAGCGACACATGGCCGCCATGGCCGAGATGATGGGCGGCATGTCCATGATGCTGGAACTCGATTTGTTTAGCAACTTTCGCAATGCGGTGACCGAGGCCCTCCTCCTCGCTGGGTCGGCTGCCTTTGTCGCGGCTCTAGTTCTAAGCGTGTTCGTCAGCCGGAGAGTGGTATTGCCGGTACAGGAGATGCAGACTGCGAGCCAGCGCATCGCCGATGGCCACTACGAGGAGCGAGTAGGTGTGCCTGGTAAGGCAGGCCGGGAGGACCTGGACGAGTTGGGCCGGCTGGCCCTCAGCTTCAACCAGATGGCCTCTCGGCTGGAAAAGACCGAAGCCCTCCGCCTGGAACTGATCGGCAACGTGGCTCACGAACTCCGTACTCCGTTGGCATCGATCCAGGGCTACATGGAAGGCCTGATCGATGGTGTTCTGCCGGCCGAAGCGGCGACGTTTCAGCGGGTATACCGCGAAGCCGATCGGCTGCAACGGCTGGTCCACGACTTGCAGGAACTCAGCCGGGTAGAGGCAGGCGCTTATGAGTTGAACCTGCGTCCCACAGCGCCAGAACGCCTCGTCGATAGCGTCGTGGCCCGCCTGGGACGCCAATTCGAGGAAAAGGGCGTGACGCTGGAGTTCGACGTGCCCCCGGATCTGCCCCTGGTGTGCGCCGACGAGGATCGCATGAGCCAGGTGCTGCTCAACCTGATGGGGAATGCGCTGCAATACACGCCGACCGGCGGGCAGGTTTTTCTCTCGGTCCGTCGCGAAGGCAAGGGTGTACAATTCTCTGTGCAGGATACAGGCCTCGGCATCGCGCCCGAGCACATTCCGCACGTCTTTGAACGTTTCTACCGGGTGGACAGGTCGCGCTCGCGGGCCGGGGGCGGCAGTGGCATCGGCTTGACCATCGCCCGTCACTTGGTTGAAGCCCACGGCGGCCAGATTGAGGCCGCCAGCGATGGGCCAGGGCGGGGGAGCACATTCTCGTTTACCTTGCCCACAGCCTGACTCCAAACTCCTCGTTTGCCAGGAGCGATGTCCCGACATGAGGCATCGCTCCTTTTCTTTACCAAATCTTTAAGCTGGCTTCATCGTTCCTTTAACCCGCCCTGTTATACTATCTTTAGCAGTGACAACAAGGGGGCAGTCAACATACTGCCCCTGGAGAAGAATGAAAGGGAGGATGACGTGATGGGTGGAGGTATGATGGGTGGTTTTGGAGGCAGTTTGGGTGGCCTGGGGCTGGTCGGCGGTCTGTTCAGCACGCTCCTGACAATAGGACTGTTGGTGGGCCTGGTGTTTCTGGGCGTCTGGCTATGGCGCAGGGTCGGCACATCACAAGGAGCCGGTACCGGGACGTTTCCTCAAGAGACCCGGCAGACGCCGGTCCGCGAGATTCTACAGACCCGGTACGCTCGCGGTGAGCTGACCCGCAAAGAGTACCAGACCATGCTGCAGGACCTGGCCTGAGAAAGTCTGTACGTTTGACCTCCAAAGGGTCATGCTCCTTGGAGGTCGGAGAATTGGAGGCGTTGAATGAACACACGAACCATTGTTATCGGCATTGGCATCGCGCTGGTTCTGGCGGCCCTGCTGGGCGGAGGCTGGCTTCTGGGCAGCCTGTCTTGGGCCGGGGGCTGTTGTCAGGCAGGCTTTGGGATGACAGGCAACTACGGCTCCCCCTGGGGGATGCACACATTCGGTGGAGGGATACTCATGTTTCTGTTCTGGGGTGTGATCATCGGCGGCATTGTCTTGTTGGTCGCCGGTCTGGCCCGACAGGGTACGCAGCGAGTGAACTGGGGCGAATCGCCCCTAGACATTCTCAAGCGCCGCTACGCCAGCGGCGAGATTGACCGCGAAGAGTTCGAGCGCATGAAAGAGCTGTTGTCGAGCTAGATGGAGGTGCGGCATGATGGGTTGGGGAATGGGACTCGGCGTGCTGTTCATGGTCCTCTTCTGGGGGGCGCTGATCGCGCTGGCTGCCTGGCTGATCCGGGCGCTGTTTCCGTCAGCCGGTCAGTCACCAGCCCCGCCGACCGGACGGGACCTGAACGCCCGCGATATCCTTGATAGGCGTTTGGCGCGGGGTGAGATCACCCGGGAAGAATACGATTTGATGAGAGAAACGCTCTCCCAATAGGGGACGGTCAACAGACTGAGAACGGAAGGAAAAGGGACAAAGCGACAGCCTCTCCGAAAATGCCGGGAGTGTGGCCCAGCGCTGGCTGGATGCCAATTTGGGCCCACCAGACCAAAATCCACAACGAGGTGGCTGGAACGTCCGGTCACCCCATTGTCCTGTGTGTACAGGTGTTGGTAATCTGCCGTGTTCAACCTAAATCTAACTCCTGTTAGCCAAGGAAACCATGATTTAACCAAGCCCGGTGATACAGCAGCTAATTTGTATGGTACAATAGATAATAGGGGATTGTGTGGGGCAGTATGCCGAAAGCCGTGGAAATTGTAGGGGGGGCGCGGCGGTGCGCCCTGCCAAGGGCGAATTCACACAGGATTCGCGACATCACCTGTGTGGCCGGTTGGCTGACTTTGCTCTAGCGTAGCCTACATGGAGCGGCAGTTTACCTGGCAGAGGAAATCGATGGCCTATTTGATAGGCCTGAAACTGATTCAAACGAGGAGGAACAATATGACAGATATTCTTGATACCAAGCAACAAAAACAAGAGATCGAACGTTTGGACGATCCGCCGGTGGCCCGGGCCCTGTTCGGCCAGGTGCGGTGGGCCTGGATCTGGCTCATTGTACGCCTGTACGTGGGCTGGCAATGGCTGACGGCCGGCTGGGGTAAGCTGGGCAGTCCAGCTTGGACCGGAGACAACGCCGGCGCCGCTATCACCGGCTTTGTCCAAGGCGCATTGGCTCAGACTTCTGGCGAACACCCCAATGTTCAGGGCTGGTACGCATGGTTCTTGCAGAACCTGGTCCTGCCCTACGCCGACGTGTGGGGCTATGTGGTGACCTTTGGCGAGATCCTGGTGGGTATCGCCCTCATTCTGGGTATCTTTACCGGGGTGGCAGCCTTTTTCGGCGGTTTCATGAACATGAATTACCTGCTGGCCGGGACGGTGAGCACCAACCCCATGCTGTTGATCCTGGCCGCTCTGCTGGTGTTGACTTGGAAGACGGCCGGCTGGTGGGGGCTGGACCGGTGGGTATTGCCCCTTCTGGGCACCCCGTGGCGGCCGGGCCTGATTTTCCGCGAGGAGTCCAGGGGCAGGCGGTCGTTGACGGGACGCCCGAGAGAGAGCTGAACAATCAGACTGGGAGAGGAGATCAACACGAGCAAGGACATCAAAGACGTTGTAGGGGGCACGGCTGGACCTGTCTCATGAAAAGGCTATGGAAAGAGTGACGAAAGCCCTGAGCAAGGAAGGCTTTGGGTGACGCCGACGCTCAGGGCCATCACGCTGGCAGTTGTCTCGTTTGTGGCCTGGCGATCCCGGCGACGGGGCATATAGTGACGTAAGTGTAAGTTTCGATGGAGGAGGACACAATGACACATGGCAATCACCACGAGCACGAGGAGAAAGCACGGCACCGCCAACACGAAGGTCAGTCCGTGCAGGACATGGAACACATGGAGCACGCTGGAGGCGAGCACACCACTCACGAGGGAGGCCACGAAGCACGCGTGGGCCAAGCTGATCACAGCGAGGAACACGCTGCCCGCGGCAAGGATCATGGTGGTCATGGCGTGAGTCACGTTGGTCACGAAGAGATGTTCCGCCGGCGCTTTTGGGTTTCGCTGCTGCTGTCGATCCCGGTGCTGGTATTCAGCAGCGCTGTGCAGGATTTCCTGGGCTACAGCATTCCCACTTTTCCCGGCAGCGACTGGATCACACCGGTATTTTCGGTGATCATTTTTGCCTACGGAGGGATACCGTTCCTGCAGATGGCGGTACCCGAGCTGCGCAATCGCAAGCCGGGCATGATGACCCTCATCTCCTTGGCCATCTCGGTCGCCCTCGTATACAGCCTGGCCACGCTCTTTCTGCCAGGCCAGACCAGCTTCTTCTGGGAACTGGTGACCCTCATCGACATCATGCTCTTGGGCCACTGGATCGAGATGCGCAGCGTGCGCCAGGCCTCGGGGGCTTTGGACAAGCTGGCCAAGCTCATGCCCGATACCGCCGAGCGGGTGCTGCCCGGCGGCGACACCGAGGAAGTACCGGCCACCCAATTGCAGGAGGGCGACCTGCTCCTCGTGCGGCCCGGTGCCAGCGTTCCCGCCGACGGTGAGGTGGAGAAGGGCGAGTCCGAGGTCAACGAGGCCATGATCACAGGCGAATCGAACCCAGTACTCAAAGAGCCGGGCAGCAAGGTCATCGGCGGGACGATCAACGGCGACGGCAGCCTGCGCGTGCGAGTGACGGCTACCGGCGAGGAGACGGCCCTGGCCGGCATCATGCGCCTGGTGGAAGAAGCGCAGCAGAGCAAATCCGATACGCAGATTCTGGCTGACAAGGCCGCCGGTTGGCTCTTTTACGTGGCTCTGGGGGTGGCGGCGATAACGGCCATCGCCTGGGTGATAGCCGTGGGGTTCGACGTAGACGTCATCGCCCGCGTCGCCACGGTGCTGGTCATTGCCTGCCCCCACGCTCTGGGGCTGGCGGTACCTCTGGTCGTGGCTATCACTACCTCGATGGCCGCCAGCAACGGCGTATTGGTCCGCGACCGGCTGGCGCTGGAGGAAGCGCGTGAGGTCGACACCGTTATCTTTGACAAAACCGGCACCTTGACCGAAGGGCGGTTCGGCGTGGTGGACATCGCCACCGCTAACGGCCTGCAAGAGGAAGAAGCACTGGCCTTGACCGCAGCCATAGAAGGCGACTCGGAGCACACCATCGCTCGGGGAATTCGCCGCGCCGCAGAGGAAAAGGGACTATCGCTGCCCAAGATCTCGGACTTTGAGGCGATCAAGGGCCGGGGCGTACGGGCCAGCCGCGATGGCCAGACCATATACGTTGGCGGCCCGCGCCTTCTGGAGATGCTAGAACTCGAGATACCGGAGCTTCTGGTCTCCTTTCGCAAAAAGGCCCAATCCAAGGGCCAGAGCGTGATCTATTTGGTGCAAGAGGAGCAGGTGGCGGCGGCTTTTGCTCTGGCCGACGTCATCCGCCCCGAAAGCCAGCGGGTTGTCGACCGCCTGCACGACATGGGCATAGAGGTGGCCATGCTGACGGGCGACAGCGAGGCGGTTGCCAAAGCTGTGGCTGATGAGCTGGGCATCGATCAGTACTTTGCCGAGGTCCTGCCCGAACACAAGGACCAGAAGGTGCAGCAGTTGCAGGACAAAGGGAAACGCGTGGCCATGGTCGGCGATGGCGTGAACGACGCGCCGGCTTTAACCAGAGCCGACGTGGGCATTGCGATTGGCAGCGGCACCGACGTGGCCATCGAGTCGGCGGGCATCATCCTGGTCAGGAGCGATCCGATGGACGTGGTCAACGTCGTCGAGCTCAGCCGGGCCAGTTACCGCAAGATGATCCAGAACCTGTGGTGGGCGGCGGGCTACAACATCGTGGCCCTACCCCTGGCAGCCGGTGTGTTGGCGCCCGTGGGCATTCTGCTCTCTCCGGCCGTGGGGGCTCTGCTCATGTCGCTGAGCACGGTCATTGTGGCCATCAACGCTCAGTTGCTGCGACGGGTCCAGTTGACTGGATAGCCGAAGGTTGCAGGCCAGAGATGAATAGTTTATGGTATCAGAGAGAAAGGAAATGTGCATCATGACGATGGGTGGCGGTTTGTTGACGGGCTTGCTTGTGCTGATTCTGCTCGTGTTGGTCATCGGCGGTGCTGCTGCAGCCGTCGTGTGGTTTGCCAGACAGGGTTCCGGTAGGCAGGGCGCGGGCCAGGGACAGGATTCTCGTACAGGCGACGATGCCCTGGAGATCCTGCGCCAACGCTACGCCCGCGGCGAAATCGACCGCGAGGAATTCGAGCGGATGCGCGAGGAGATCAAAAGCTGACGGGATTGGCTCATCAACAGGGACGAATTATCATGTATTGGCCGAAAATACGCATCCGTTCTAATACCCGTCGCGCAGGGTAGGTAATCCTTTTGTGTTAATCGGGCTGACCCGCTGGTTCATGCACGGATGACATTTTTCGGCCAGGATAGCAAAGACCGAGAATCACTCTCGGTCTTTCATTTATTATCATATCTTTTCACACAATTATACTTTGTTTAGTGCCCCCTATGGAACCTTCAACACCACGAGAGCCGCCAAGTTCAGACGCCAGCAGCCTGGGTGACCTAGAGTGGCACCCGGCTCGGTGCCGGGTTCGTGGTGAATACAGGCTCGAGAGGCAGGGCATTGACTCCTCTGCCCTGCCTTTTTCCGTAGGAAAACC
>CAYVLO010000003.1:0-32692 GCA_964452125.1 uncultured Anaerolineaceae bacterium
GGCCTCCTGCCAGACGCAACACTCGGCAGGCAGGAACTCAAAATTCGGAGGAATGAGGGGCGCCCCAGCCGCCACCCCCTGGCGTGCGCACACTCAGGATATCTCCAGGTTTGAGGTCGATCTCAACCTTCCCCGGCAGCTCGCGCTCCTCGCCATTGCGGATGAGCACATTTTGCCCGCGTTGGCCCGGCTCTCCCCCCTGGAGGCCATAGGGCGCCAGCCGTCTCCGCTCCGAAAGAATGGTCACCTGCGCCGGATCCAGAAACTCGATCTCACGCACCAGGCCGTCGCCGCCGCAATGCTTGCCGCGGCCCCCGGAACCGCTGCGGAGCGAGTAGCGCCTCACCCGCAAGGGATAGGCGTACTCCAGGGCTTCTACGGGAGTATTCAGGGTGTTGGTCATGTGAACGTGTACGCCCGACAATCCGTCCCCTGCCGGCCCGGCCCCGGCCCCGCCGCCCACCGTTTCATAGTAGGCAAAAGGTGCATTGCGCTGGATGTCGGCGCCGCCAATCGTCACATTGTTCATCGTCCCCAAGCTGGCTGCTGGAATCAACTCGGGCATGGCCTGGGCCAGAGCACCCATCACCACATCCACAATTCGTTGCGACGTTTCCACATTGCCGCCCGCGACGGCATGAGGCGGCGAGGCGTCCAGGACGCTGCCCTGGGGCACCACCACTTTTACCGGGACAAAGGTCCCACTGTTTACCGGGACGTCGGCGCCGGCCACACAACGCAGGACATACCAGGTGGCCGATTCGGTGATGGCCCGCACGGCATTGAGAGGACCCGACACTGCCGCGCTGGACCCACGGAAATCAACCACCATTTCGTCGCCTGTCACTTGTACCGTTACGCAGATCGGAGGGCCAGAGGACCGAGAGGCGCTACCCAGCAGTTCCCGCTCTTCTTTGGATCCCCCATCGTCCAGTTCATCACAAAAGGTATAGGTCCCGTCGGGGATGCGGCCGATGGCCACCCGCATGAGCCGCTCGGCATACTGGAGCAATCCCTGGGCATAGCCCAAGGCAGCCTCTCGGCCATAGCGCCCGACGATCCCTTGCAGGCTCCGTTCCCCCACCCGATGGGCCGCCATCTGGGCCGCCAGATCACCGCGACGCTCGATGGGTGTGCGCACGTTTCGCAGGATGATGCGCAGGATCGCCTCCTGCATCTGCCCGCCCTCGGCCAGCTTGACCGGGGGGATAATCAGCCCTTCCTGATAGATCTCGTGGGCCAGGGGCATCGAACCAGGCGACATGCCGCCCACATCGGCGTGATGGGCCCGGCTGGCCACAAAGAACGAGGGGAATTCGTCACCCTCTACAAAGACAGGGGAGACCATCGTGATATCGGGCAAATGGGTGCCGCCCAGATAGGGATCGTTGAGGACCACCAAATCGCCCGGCTGCCAGCCGTCAAAAGCCTGCAATGCGGCCTGAACCGAAGCAGGCATGGACCCCAGATGGACGGGAATGTGGGCAGCTTGCGCGATCATGCGCCCATCGGCCAGAAAGCAGGCACAGGAGAAATCGCGACGCTCCTTGATGTTGGGGCTATAGGCCGTGCGCCCCAGCGTGACGCCCATCTCGTCAGCCGCCGAGATGAACAGGTTTTTGATGATCTCCAGGGTAATGGCATCGAGTTGGATCGCGTCTACCGGCGCAGGGTCCATCATGATTCCTTCTCCACCGAAAGCAGGAGGTTGCCCCAACCATCGACGGCTGCCACCCAGCCAGGAGGGATCACGGTCGTCGCATCCAGTTGAAATACGATGGCCGGCCCGACGATGACGTGGCCTGGACTCAACCGATCGCGATCGTACAGCGCGGCGATCATCATTCGCAAGCCGTCGGGCGCGTGGGCGTCGGCAAAACCCACCGATTTGTGACCAAGCTGGGCCATGCGCGGATCGGAGGGTCCCTCAGGCTGTGGGGAAAAGCGGGGTTTGACGGCCCGACCCACCGCCTTCAAACGGAGGTTTACGATCTCCACCGCCTCTTTTTCGCTGGCATAAGTAAAGCGCTGCCGGTGGGCCTCGTGGAAACCATCGGCCAGGTCCCTGCTATCTCCCGACCAGGGGACGATCAGCTCGTACGATTGGCCCACATAGCGCATGTCGAGGGCGGGCTGAAGGACCATCTGATCCTCGGCGATCCCTTCGGCCAGGAGCTCGGCGCGGGCCTGCTGCTGCAACGGCTCAAAGAGGCGTTCCAGGATCGTACGTTCCACCTGATCCAGGCGCAGCATCACTGTGCGCGAGTAATCCTTGACCACATCGGCCAGAACCATTCCCAAAGCCGACAACACCCCCGGATGGGGTGGGATCAGCACGCGGGGGATCGAAAGGGCTGAGGCCAGTTCGCAGGCATGGAGCGGACCTGCACCTCCAAAAGCCACCAACGCCAAGTCCCGCGGGTCGTGTCCGCGCTCCACCGAAATGGTGCGAATGGCCCGTTCCATGTTCGAGTTTGCCACGAGCACCACGCCCCAGGCGGCCGCTTCCAGGGACGAACCGAGCGATCGGGCAAGGGCTCCCATTCCATCCCGAGCACGTTCCACATCCAGGGACATGCGCCCACCCAAAAAGTGATCGGCATCCAGCCTGCCCAGGATCAGATGGGCATCGGTGACCGTGATCTCATGAGCCTCTTCCCGGCCATAGCAGATCGGGCCTGGGTCGGAGCCCGCGCTTTCGGGTCCCACCCGCAGTGCGCCCCCTGCATCCAGGCGAGCTATCGAACCGCCCCCAGCGCCCACGGTATGAATATCGATGATGGGCAGCCGCAGGGGCATCCCGGCAATGGTTCCCTCGGTGGTTTCCTGCACGCGCCCTGGGCACAGAGAGACATCGGTGCTGGTTCCTCCCATATCGAAGGAGATGACCTGATCGATGCCCGCCATGCGGGCCAGCTCAAAGGCGCCGACCACCCCGCCCGCCGGGCCCGACAAGGCAGTGCGCGCCGCCAGGGTGCGCGCGGCCGATGCCGATATGCTACCGCCGTTGGATTGCATGATCCGTAGTCGCCGTCCCTCCAACCCCTGCTCCAGGTTGGCCAGGTAGCGGCTCATCAGGGGCGCCACATAGGCGTTGATCACGGTGGTCGCGGTGCGCTCGTATTCGCGGTATTCCGGCAAAACCTCGCACGACAGCGAGACAAAGGGAGCAGGTTCCTGGGCCAGAGCCAGAATCTGATCCCGGACCTGCTGCTCGTGGGTTGGATTCAGGAAGGAGAACAACAGGCAGACCGCCACCGATTCGACGCCCTCGGCAAGAATCTGACGGGCCACCGCTTCCAGGGCCGCTGGATCTGGATGGATGAGCACATGACCGCGACAATCGATCCGTTCCGATAGCTCGAAACGCCAGTGAGCAGGCACCAAGGCTGGAGGACGTGTGGGATGGAGCGCATAGAGATCCGGCCGGTTCTGGCGCCCGATCTCGAGCACATCGCCGAAACCCTCTGTGGTGACCAGAGCCGTGGGCGCTCCACGCCTTTCCAGCAGGGCGTTGGTCGCGACGGTTGCGCCATGGATAACCGTCACTTCGGGCCCGGCCTCCAGATCGGCCATGCCCTGCAAAATAGAAAGGGATGGATCGCGGGCCGAGGTCAGCAACTTGTGAATGCGAACCTGGCCCGCGCCATCCAAAAAGACAAAATCGGTAAAGGTTCCCCCAACGTCGATGCCGAGCAGCATCAGGCGGTCTCTGCCTCCACTTCTACCTTGGCAGCCATGCCCGTCATCTCACGAAAAGCCAGCGTCCATGTGGCAGACGTAAAGGTCTGAACGATGGCGCCGACGAGCGCGCCGACGATCAGCGCCAGGATTCCACCAAAGCAGATCGGTACCAGGACCCATGCCCCCGGATCGACTTGAGAAAAGATGCCCACCAAGGGCAGCGATAGGCCCAACATCGCCCCAAATATCAGGCCAAACAGGATCATGCCGATGACCAAAAAGAGCAGCCACAGGATGATCGTCGTTCCCAGGTTCGCCTTCAGGACCTCCCAACCGCGCTTGAAGGCATCGATCCAACCCAGCCCTTCAAGCATGGCGGCCCGCTCTCCATAGACGCGGATCTGCTCAAACACGATGCCCACAGGGATCGCCACACAGCAGAGAGATCCAAAGCACACCAACGACAACACCACCCATGCAGGCGCGCCAGAATCAAACGATTGACCCAAGACGATGCCGCCTGCCACCATGATGACCGCCGCGATCACGACGGCCAGGATCAGGATAAAAATCGGCAGGCCCGCCAGAACGCTCAGGCCAAACAGCGTCCAGAACCGGCTGACCCCAGCCCGCCAGGCCTGGCCCAGCGTCATATTCTCCTCCTGTTCCACCTGTTCGACGCCAGCGATCAGCCCACCCCGGCCGATGAGGGACAGAACCCAGAAAACGATGCCGACGATCAAGGCAAGGCAGCCAACCCCGATCAAAACGCCAACCAATTCGGGTGAAATCTGCATGCCATGACGGCCGGCCCACTCACCGGCGTCGCCGCTGAAATTGACGTTCGAGCTACCGCCGCCACCACCGCTCCCCAGGGCTGCCAGAAAACCCAGCACCCACAAAGCTTTCCAGCGCCAGGTGATCTGCCAGGCACGACTAAGAACTCGACCGAAATCCATTTTGCACCTCCTCGTGTGTGCACACTACCATACGGACCGACCCAACTGCCCGATAACCGATCTATGACAAAATTATTATACCACAGGCGTCCCAATCGATCGTGACCGCGGGCTGACACCCTACTGACCTCAGTTCCCCCAACCACCTGGCTGGGCGCTCGCTATCCCTCGTCCGCGCGGCGCTTCCAACACAGGCGGCCTACACTCCCGACACGGTCATCTATTCCCATTCGATGGTTGCTGGGGGTTTGCTGGACACATCGTACACCACCCGGTTGACACCCGGAACTTCGTTGACAATCCGGTTGCTGACCTGGACCAAGAGATCGTAGGGCAGGCGCGCCCAATCGGCGGTCATAAAGTCGTCGGTCGTCACTGCCCTCAGAGCGATCACGTGGGCGTAGGTCCGGCTATCACCCATCACGCCCACCGAGCGGACGGGCAACAGCACGGCAAAGGACTGAGCCGTACCCACACCCTCCTGCTGGCGCAAAAGGCCCGCTGCCGCCAATTCTTCGCGAAAGATGGCGTCGGCAGCCCGTAGCGTCTCCAGTCGCTCCCAGGTTACCTCGCCCAGAATGCGCACGGCAAGGCCCGGACCCGGAAACGGTTGGCGGTGGACGAGAGCATCGGGCAGGCCCAGTTCCCGGCCTGCTGCCCGCACTTCATCTTTGAAAAGGTGCCGAAGGGGCTCGACCAACTCCAACTGCATATTTTCGGGCAGGCCACCCACGTTATGGTGGGTCTTGATCCGCTGCGCGCCGGGCCGGCCCGTGCATGCGCTTTCGATTACATCGGGGTAGATCGTCCCCTGGGCCAGAAAATCAAAGTGCCCCAACCGGGCCGACTCGCGCTCAAAGATGCGCACGAATTTCTCGCCGATGATCCGCCTCTTCTGTTCAGGATCGGTGACGCCCGCCAGCGCTTCCAGGTACTCCTGCACAGCGTCGACCGCGATCAGGCGCATGCCCATCTCTTGTTCAAAGGTGCGGATCACCTGCTCCGGTTCATCCTGTCGCAACATGCCATGGTCGACAAAGACGCACACCAATTGATCGCTCACCGCGCGATGCACCAAGGTCGCCACGACTGCCGAATCCACACCACCCGACAGGGCGCAGAGGACCCGACCGTTGCCCACCTGGGCGCGAATGGCATCCACGGCCTCGTCGACGAGCCGCGCCGGTGTCCACGTTCCCCTCACCCCACAGACATTGAACAGAAAATTACGGATCAGATCGGCGCCACAAGGGGTATGCACCACTTCGGGGTGGAACTGCAAGCCAAACAGGCGCCGGCCGGGATGGGCCATGACGGCGACGGGTGAGTTGTCGGTCTGACCGACCACAGCAAAACCGGGGGGGAGCTTTTCAATTCGATCGCCGTGGCTCATCCACACGGACAGAGAAAACCCAAGTCCCTCAAACAAAGGGCATCCCAGATCGGTCACTTCCAAGAGGGCCGGGCCATACTCCCGTCGCTGCGAAGGCGCTACCCTGCCCCCCAGATTGTGAGCCAAGAGTTGCATTCCGTAGCAAATGCCGAGAACCGGGAGCCCGCTCTGCAAGACATAGTCGGGCAATTGGGGGGCGCCAAGGTCGTACACACTATTCGGCCCGCCGCTGAGGATAAAGCCCCTTGGGTGGAGAGCAAGCACTTCTTCGGCAGGGGCATCGAAACGAAACAGCTCACAGTAGACGTGGGCCTCACGAACACGCCGGGCGATAAGCTGGCTATATTGGGAGCCAAAGTCAAGGATAACGATCGCTTCACGGTCAGGCTGTGAATAGGACATGGCAAGACCTTTCCCCCAGCAGAACGGGCGGGTGTGTTCCCAACCGCGTTCGGATTCTCTATCGGTTTGCAAGCAACGAGGCTTGCTCGTCAGGTGTTCCTACTGAGCCTAGTCGGCAAAGACAATGCGACCGTTGGCCATCTCGGTGATAACGACCAGGGCGTGGAGAGGCACATTCAGGGACGCCAGCTCGCTGCGCCCACCCTCAAAGGCCTTTTCGATCAACGCGCCAACACCCGCCAGCTCGGCCTCGGCGTGACGAACAAGGCGCACCAAGGCCCGGATCGTCTGACCGCTGGCCAAAAAATCGTCGATGATCAAAATACGGTCCTCGGGTCTCAGAAACTCGGGAGAGGTCATCAAAAAAACAGAGACGCCCTTGGTGTGAGAAGGCGCCGCCTCCACATAGACGGGGTCGGTCATGGTTACGGGTTTCGTCTTGCGGGCGTACAAAAGGGGCACGCCCAGAGCCAGGGCCGTAGTTAATGCTGGAGCAATGCCCGAAATCTCGGCGGTAAGCACTTTGGTAGCGCCGACGTCGGCGAAATGGGCCGCCAACTCTTTGCCTGCTTCCATCATCAATGCCGGATCGACCTGATGGTTGATGAATCCATCGACCTTGAGAATGCCGCCGCCGAGGTTCTCCCCCTCGGCCAGAATCCGCTCCTTGAGCGCCTTCATATCCTCTCTCCTCCTTGGCTGGGGTCCCTTCTAGTCTACCACATCCGGCCCCGGCTGGCAAAGAAAACGCAGGCCAAAGAGCACACTCTGCGCTTTGCCATTCATCCCCGCCTGCGGTATAATAGCCGCTGAGGTAACCGAAATGTTAGAGTTCTCCCAGGTGGTAGACCAAATCGACGGCATGGGCAAAACGCTGGCCGAACGGGCAGCGCGGAACCGTAAGGCCCTGCCCGCAGCGCGGGAATTATTGCGGCTCTATGCCCACGACCAGGACGAGCTGGTCCGCGTGGCCGAATCGGAGGCCGGTCAGCGCCTGCGCTGCGCCAGCCCCACCGTCGAGCCACTAGACCTCGCCGCGCCGGCGCCGGCGGCGCCCTCTCAGGCCACCCTGGTTGCCGCCGATGGTTCGCAGATCTATCCCGACAGCCACGGCGCCATGCTCTATTATGTCATCAACACGGGCACCATCGTCTTTCGACAGGGCAGCGGCCAGGCTCCCCAGGCCGGCACCCATCCTCAACTCTACTATGCCGAGGATCGAGTGTACCCCGATGGGCGGCTGATCAGCACGGACCTGATCAGCGCCGAGCGCGACCTGGCCGAAATGCAGGCCCTGGCCCACCTTGCCAGCCAGCAACCCTTGGACGGTCCTCCCCTGTTGGCCCTTGGCGATGGCTCGCTGCTCATCTGGCTGCAGCGAGCGGCCATTCCTGAGGGCCACCAAGCCCGGCTGTTGGATGCCTACCTGGCCTGCCTCGACCAACTGCGCGCCGGGCAGGTGCCGGTGGCTGCGTTTGTCAGCCGCCCCCAGAGCGCCGAGGTTGTGGCCCTCCTCTACCTTCGCCAGTTGGAGCCCGAGGAGCGCCAAAATCTCAAGAGCCTGGCCGAAACTCCATTTCGGGGACTGACCGATCGGGCACTGTTCGGTTTTCTGAAACCTGGCGACCGTTCGGCCCTGTTCGTGCGCGGCACCGCCGCCAATCAGGGATTTCGGGCGCGGGGACACGAGGTCCGCTTCTTTTACCTGAACACGGGCACCGACGTTGCTCGCGTCGAGGTCCCCGAGTGGGTTGCGCGCGACCCGCAACAGACCGATCGGGTCCACGCATTGGTCTATGAACAGTGCCGCTATAACAACGGTTACCCCTACGTACTGACCCGCGCCGACGAACAGGCTGTGATCCTGGCGCCCGAGCGAGAGACCCTGCAGAACATGATCGTCCAGGCCATGGCACGGCACGGGCTGGCCCTGCCCGAACTTTCGCCCAAGGCGCAACAAAAGCAAGTGGCCCGTTGGCGCAAACGATAAAAGCCGGAGAAGTGAACATGGAATACCCGGTCGGGCGTGTAACACGCTCAAGCACCACCCGTTTTTCTGTCGGCTGTCACGTCTTGAAATCCGATCCCCAAGTTCCTGTCTTTGGGGCACTGGTCAAGGTGCCGGCGGGCAGCGCTGAGGTTCTGGGTCTGATCTACGATGTGCGCATGGACGACGACCCCTTTGTTCGCCAGATGGCGACGACCGATGGGCTCCCGCCCGAATACATTGAGGATCAGCGGCGCAACCGCCAGGTGCCCATCGAAGTCAGTGTGCTGGCAGTGGGATACCAGGTGGATGGCGCGATCTATCATCGGTTGCCCCCCCAACCGCCCTTGAGTCTGGACGTATTGACCACCTGCAGCGACGAGGAATTGATCGCCTTCACCGGACGGCTGGACTATTTCCGGCTGATCCTCGACGCCCGCGATCTGCCGGCCGACGAGCTGCTGGCGGCCAACCTCCGGTATGCAACCAAAGCCCGCAGTCAGGACGCAGGCCCTGCCTTTTTGCTGGACGCCGGGCGAGAACTGGCGCGCCTGCTGTCCCTGGACCTGGCTCGCCTGGATTCCATTTTGCGGAGGATACAGCCATGAGCGATGGCTTAGTCGATTTGGACGGATTCTTCTCTCCGAGGCTCCCGCGGGCTGGGACCCCTCCTGAGGCCCACAAGTTGGGCATGGTCGTCGGCGGCAGCCTGAGCAAAGGACTGAACATCAAGCTGGATCGCAGCACCGTCGTCGAAGGGATGGCTGTGGGCCGCTACGTGGTCATCCACGGGCAAACGGACCGACGCTTCTTTAGCATCATTACCGACGTGGCCTTGGACAACACCAACCCGGCCATCGAAAAGACGCCGCCCGATCCCTCCAACCGCCTTCTGGCCCAAGTGTACCAGGGCACCAGCACGTATGGCCGTCTGGAGGTCTCGCCCATGCTCGTCCTGGATCGGGAAGCGGCGGAACCCCGCCCTGTCAAAACCGTGCCCGCCCACTTTTCCGCCGTCTATGAGGCTACTGAGGACGACGTCAACCAGATCTTTGGTGCAGCCGACGACCAGCATTTCTACGTGGGCGCCCCCCTCGACATGGAGAGCGTGCGGGTACACCTCAATTTGGAGCGATTGGTCGAACGCTCCAGCGGCGTCTTTGGCAAGAGCGGCACCGGCAAGACCTTTCTGACGCGCACCCTGCTAGCTGGCATCGTCAAACGAAAAGTCGCCGTCAACCTGATTTTCGACATGCACAACGAATACGGCTGGGAAAGCGACGCCGAAGGAAAGAAAATGGTCAAAGGCCTGCGCCAGTTGTTCTCCGAGGGCCAGGTCAGCGTCATGACTCTCGATCCCGAATCGTCGCAGCGCCGGGGCAGCAAAACCGACTATACCATCCAGATCGGCTACGATCAGATCGAGCCCGAGGATGTGGACATGCTCAGCGGCATCATGGGTCTGAGCGAAACCCAGGTAGGCGCGCTCTACTACCTGCGGCGCAAGTTGGGTCCCCGTTGGATCGAAACGCTGTTGGCCGAAAAGGAGGGGGATGAGGAAGGGCAATCGGAACTCGATGCCCTGATCGAAGAGGGCCGGTTGCACGGCGGCACCCTGGGCGCCATCCAGCGCAAATTGGGTCTTTTCCGCCGCTTTGACTTTTTGGTGCCCCGCGCCCACGACGACGTAGTCGCCAAGATCATGGAATACCTGGACAAGGATATCCACGTGATCCTCGAGTTCGGGCGCTATGGCAGCACGTTGGAAGCCTACATCCTGGTGGCTAATTATCTCACACGTCGTATCCATCGACGCTATGTGGAAAGGAAAGAAGCGGCCATCGGCAGAAAGGCTGATGAACCCAAGCCCCTGGTCATCACCATCGAGGAAGCACACAAATTCCTCGACCCCGCCATTGCCCGGCACACAATCTTTGGCACCATCGCCCGGGAACTGCGCAAATACAACGTTACCCTGCTTATCGTCGACCAACGACCCAGCGGCATTGACGAAGAGGTGATGAGCCAGATTGGTACGCGGGTCACCGCCCTGCTCGATAACGAGGCCGACATCCGCGCCGTGTTCATGGGCGTTTCCGGCGCCAACGAGCTGCGCCAGGTGCTGGCCCGGCTCGACACCAAACAACAAGCCCTCATCCTGGGCCATGCGGTCCCCATGCCCGTGGTCGTCCAGACGCGCACCTACGGTCCCGAGCTGTACGCCGAGGTGGGCAGCCGGGAAGGCGAGGACCTGCAAGAGCAACTAAGCCGCAACGCCGCCCTGCTACGCGGGGAGGGTGATTTTGAGGGATTTGACTAGACCTGAGCACATCTAAAGATTCACATGCAATTCAGAGCGGAGGAGAAAGAAATGGTCAAAAAAGCGCATCTTGTGCTGCTGGCGATGGCTTTCCTGACGACGCTCATCGCCTGTGGCGGCACAACGCAGCAGGGCGATGCCCAAGCGACAGCCATTGCCGCTGGCGTTGAGGCAACGCTTCAAGCCCAAGCCCAAGCCCCAGTTCCAACAGTGGTGGTAACCGGCTTTCAGCCCGAATTGCCGACCGTCATCGTCACGTCTCCTCCCGCCGAGGCAGGGCAGGGTGAACCAACCCAGGTCATCCAACTTGAGGCCGATGGCAGCGGTGACCTTCCCAATTTTCAAGAAGCCCTGGCGGCCCCCGGCACCACCCACATCAAGCTCGGACGCGGCACGTACCGACTGGATTCGGCTGTGACGGTGGCTGAAGCAATACGACTGGAAGGCGCAGGCCGAGATCAGACGGAGATCATCTCGAATGCTCCCGATTGGGTGCTCAGGTTCGAAGGGCAAGGCCCTTTCACCGTCGATGGAATCACCTTTCGTCACGATGGAACCGACCCTGCAGATGTCGTTGTGGTAGCCGGCAGTGAGGTGCACATTTCCGGGTGCCGATTCAGCGGTGGCGTACAAGGCAACGACACGGACATGGGCAGCGGCCTGTATTTGTTCGGCACAGGCAATGGCGAAATTCGTGATAGCGAGTTTTCCGGAAATGAGCTCCACGGATTGCTCCTGATGGAGAATGCTCAGCCCTTGCTAGCAGGCAACTCGGCCAGTGGTAATGGCGACTCGGGCTTTGCCTACTTTGATCAAGCGGCAGGCACCGCTCAAGGCAACATGGTTTCCAACAACGCGCAATACGGCGTCTATTTGGACGGCGAGACCAATCCCACCCTGGACGGGAACACCATCACGGGCAACGGCGCGTCAGGCATCGGCTATTGGGGACGTAGCAGCGGCGTAGCACGCAACAACCAGTGTACCCAGAACGGCCAAAACGGCATCTATCTAAACGAAGAATCCTCGCCTATATTGGAAGGGAATACCTGCCAGGAGAACAGTGATTCGGGAATCACCTACTGGGGGCGTTCGGGAGGCACAGCACGTCAGAATCTGTGTGCCACAAATGTCAAACATGGCATCTATATCGGAGACGACGCGGCGCCCAACGTCGAGGGCAACACTTGCCGCGACAATGGCGACTCGGGCATCGCCTACTTTGGAAACTCGGCAGGACTGGCCCAGGGCAACATCTGTTCGGGCAACGCTTACAACGACATCTATATCTCCGCCGACGCTAACCCAGCCGTGATGGAGAATCAGTGTCAGGTGAGTGGCAAGTCGACGGGTTCTGCTCCCCAGCCAGGCGAGAGCCAGGGCAAAATCGCCTTTGCCTCCGACCGCGATGGCAATCTCGAAATCTATGCCATGAATGCCGATGGCAGCGACCTGGTACGCCTGACGAACAACGAGGCCTCCGATTTCCTGCCGGTGTGGTCTCCCGATGGCTCACGCATCGCCTTTCTGTCGACCCGCGACGGCAATGCCCAGGTCTATGTCATGGACGCAGACGGCAGCAACCAGGTCCGACTGACCGAGGCCCTGATCGCCGAAAGCATGCTGTCCTGGTCGCCAGATGGAACTCGGTTGGCCTTTTCCAGCTATTCCGGCGGGGGAGGCAACGACATTTATTTCATGAACATCTCCGATCGAATGGATGCCTTTGGTCAAGGAGCGACCCGTTTGACGACCGATATGGCATCCGACCGCGATCCTGCCTGGTCTCCCGATGGCGCACGTATCGCCTTTATCTCTGATCGAACTGGCGAAGATGACCTCCACTTGATGGGCGCCGACGGAAGCAGCCAAAACCCCATCACCATGATCTCCGGCTGGAAATATGGGCTGGCCTACTCGCCGGATGGCGCCCGAATGCTGTTTGTCCTGGACGAAGCCATCCACGTCATCCGGGCCGATGGCACCGGATTGGCTCGTGTGTCGGGATTGGTGGACTATGCCAGCCGTGCCGCATGGGCGCCCGACGGGAGGCGGATCATCTATCAATCGGAGGACGATCTTTTTGTCGTCAATCTCAATGGCAATGGGATCGTGCGGCTGACTGACCACCCAGCAAGCGACCGCGATCCGTCCTGGTGGGGCCCCTCAATGGCAAAGGCCGGCCCACCGCGTCCCCGCTGGAACGCGGGCGGCGACCCCTGGTGTCTCAATACACCCGACCAAGTGCTCGCCGGCGACTGGCAAGTGTCCGCACCCCGTGAGGTGGTCTTTCCCGGCGATCCTGCCGAAATTGGTCTGCGCAACAAGGCCGCCTCAGGTTCCGCGGCCTTGATCCATCCCATCACCGCCCAGATAATTGCCCCCGATGGCTCGGAAGCTACAGCAAACGCTACCTTGATGGGAGATGAGTGGGTAACCCTCGTGTTCCCGCAGGATTTCGACAGCGGAGATACCTTGCAGCGGGGCGATTATACAATTCTTTGGTCGAGTCAGGGGACATTCATCGCCTGTGATGGCTTCTTTGTGGGTGGGGGCGCCAGCGACGGCTGATCCTGGGGCACGTGCAACCACACGCGACCTTGCCGCGTATAGGACTTAAGGAGATAGGGGCCGTGAGATTTCGCTTGCCTGGACGAACCGAGGAGGAAGGCCATGACCAACCTGGAAATGGATAACCACGAACCCAGCGCCCCCACAGAATCGGAGCTGGAGATGTGGATGGCGCAGGGACCAGAGTCTACTGATTTGCAAACACAACTTAGCCGGCGCAAGTTTCTGACTGGCGCGGTTGCCGGTGGAGCCGCCGGTTTGGCCGTGGCTGCCGGAACGGGCGTCTCTGTCTGGCAGGTCAGCGACGCCCAGAAACAGGTCGCGTTGGCCGATGCCGATGCCGAAATCGCCCGACTCCGCGGCCTGCTGGATCTGTACGTAAACCTGGAAAAGATCGGGCTGGATGCCATCCTGGCTACCGGTATCAAGGCATTGGCGCTGCCCCTGGCTGCCATCGAAGCCGGGGCTAAAGCCCTCAAGGCAGGGCTGGATTGGGTCGAAGGCGCCCTACTCTCGCTGCAAACTTCCCTGCCCACTGCCGAAGAGTCTCTCCTCTGGTTGGAGGATCAGGTCCTGGCTCTGGCCAAGGGCATCCAGAAATTGGAGGAAGCGATCGGCAATGCGTTGGGCCGGGCCACCAACAACCGCGTCGCCGAGTTGCTTTCCGATTTTGCCGCGATGGTGCTGGATCACCTGCCTTTCGGCATGGGCGACAAGATCCGTCACGTACTGGACGAGATTGTGCGGCTGGTGGCCGGTATCGATGACCTCATCGCCAATACAAACACCACAGTGCTGACCCCTTTACGCCAGAACTGGTTCTCCTCCAAGGAAGGAGAGGGCCTTGGCTCTGCCATCATCACTCCCCTGGTGCAAAAGGTGATGGACCCTCTCGAATCGCACCTCGGAGAGCTGGCAGACCTGGCCAATGCATGGCAGCAGGATTTCCTGGCGCCGACCAATCAGGCCCTCGCCGAGCGAGAGACCATCCGCCAACAGATTAGCCAATACAAGAGAGAACACGACCTTATCTAGTTGGTGATGGCAATCGTGGATCCGTTGGCTCCACGATTGTCATTGCACACAGGAGGGAGACTGGAACATGCACGTCGAAATCATTGGATACACCCACTATGACCGCGCGAAAGGCCTCCCAGAGGCTTTGATCGAACATGCCGGACGGGCCTGTTATCGCAGCGCAGCGACCGGAGATCCCGGCAGATTTCTCCAGGCCCGGGTGCGAGAGGGACACGAATCGATCATCGAACATGCCAGCGTCACGTTCGAGATCTCGGGCATCTCGCGCGCCTGCTCCCACCAACTGGTGCGCCATCGTATCGCCAGCTACAGCCAGGAATCTCAACGTTATGTCGATATGTCCGACCCCGAGTTCGTCGTGCCCCCCTCTGTCGCCGCCAACCCTGAGGCCGTCGAGGTATGGGACCGCTTCATGGAGCAGGTGACCGGCGCGTATCAACAACTGCGCGCCCTGGGCGTTCGTAAAGAGGACGCTCGGTTCGTACTGCCCAACGCCACGTCGACCCGTATCATCGTGACGATGAATTTCCGCTCCCTCCGACACCTGTTCCGCGTGCGCTGCGAGCGAGGCGCCCAGTGGGAGATCCGCTCCCTTGCCCTGGAAATGCTACGCCAGGTGCACTCCCTGGCGCCGGCCGTATTTGAAGATCTGTACAAAGAGTTCTTGGACCATCCCGAAACCATGTAGCGCCTTTGTTCTCCCCAAAATTTAACGGGGCCAGAGCGTCAACGGATAAACCATCTCCAAAAGCCAGAATCCATCCAATTCAACGGGATGGCCTTTGGCGATCTCGGTCATTTGTGGTACAATGTTGCCAGGTGAACCTAACCCCTCCGAACGGCAAGGGTCCTGTTCAGCCTGTAAGCCATTGCCTTGTCCTGGGGAAAATCCACCTTCGGCGCCTGATACTTCTTGCACGTTTTCTCGCCGAATACTGGCAGCGCAGAACCATCTGTGCTATAATCAGATCTTGGACCTAGAACCTTTTTGGGGTGGAGAGTGGACATCGTGGCTGGCGATAGAAAAACCTATGAAGCGGCGATGCAAGCGGGTCTCAATCTGGCATGGGAAGGCAAATGGGCCCAAGCTCTCGAGTCGTACAAAAGAGCCCTGGCAGAGCTCCCTGACGACCCGACAGCCCACAGTCAACTGGGCCTGGCCTATATGGAGCTGGGTCAGTTTGACCAAGCGCTCGAAGCCTATCATCGCGCCAGCCAACTGGCCCCCAACGATCCGGCTCCTTTACTTCGGTTGGTAGACATTCATGAGCGGTTGAAACACCCTCACGCTGCAGCCGATATGCTGGTTGCCATTGCCGAGATCAGAAGCCAGCATAAAGCATGGACAGAGGCCATCCAGAGCCTTCAAAAAGCCATCAAGTTCAATCCCGAACAGATCCACGCGCACAAGATGTTGGCCGAAATCTATACGCAACTCGACCAGAAACAGCGGGCATCCAAGCAATACGTGCAGTTGGCCCGCGTACTGCAAGGCCAGAATCAGATTGACGAAGCGATGGAGCAGTGCGCCCAGGCCATGGCTTTGGACGGGCACAACGCAGAGGCAAGGGCTCTGGCCGAGGCGCTGCACCTGGGTATCAGCCCTCAGCGCGTAACGCCAAGTCGCCGATGTGAAGACGGAGGCAGCCCGGTAGATATCGCACGAGATCAGGCGTTGGAGGAATTGGCCGGCATCCCCTTTGAAGATCAGCCAGTCGAATTTCGCCTCGAATCAGATGTGACACCACCAGACCAGACTCTACCTCCCGCCTCCCCCACCCCTTTAAGCCGAGCGCAGATCGACGCCCTTATCGCCCAGGCCATTGAGTTTCAGACCCGAGGCTTGCTCGACGAAGCGATTTCGTGCTACACCAAAGTGATCGACGCGGGAGTAGACCGGCCGGCAGCCCGCTTTAACCTGGGTCTGCTCTTCCAACAGCGATTGCGCTTTGAGGCGGCCATCGTCGAGCTCTCCAAATCGGTCCAGCATCCGACGTACGCCCTGGGCAGCCATTTCGCCTTGGGCGAATGTTATCGCGCACTGGGCCGCATCGACGACGCCCTCGAACATTTCATTGAAGCACTCAAAATCGTGGATCTGGGTACCGTAGCCCGCGACCAAGCCGACGACCTGATGCAACTGTACGATGCCCTGGCCGATAGCTACATTGCCAAGGGAGATCGGGACAAAGCCCTGGAATTCACCAATTCTCTCATCGAGTTCCTGTCATCCAAAGGGTGGGAAGACAAGGCGCGCGAGGCTCGACGGCGAATCGACAGCCTTTCGCTGGAAGGAGCTCTCTCTAGCCTTGCCGAACTCCTTACAGCGCCCGATGCGGAGGTACTTCTCTCGGCTGTCTCCCTTGCTCAGGAATATGTCAAGCGTGGGGCCCTGGCTGCCGCCACGGAGGTCTGTTTCAAAGGGATTTTGGCAGCACCCACCTACCTGCCCCTGCACCTACGACTTGCCGAAATCCTTGTGCAGGCTGGGCAAGTTGACGACGCGGTGACCAAATTCCAGACCGTAGCCAACCTGTACCTTGTTCGCAAGGAAACGCGCCAGGCCATCAACGTGTACAAACGACTGCTGCAATTGATGCCCTTGGATGTGGCTGCCCATTCCCGCCTGATTAACCTGTTAATGAGCAGCGGCGAAATCGACGAAGCGGTCGAGCAGTACATGCAGTTGGCCGATACCTACTTTCAACTGGCCCAGCCTGACAAAGCCATAGAGAAATACGCAGAGGCGCTGAGGCTTACCCCACGGACTATGGACGAAAAGGGCTGGAAGACGCGTGTCCTGCGCCAGATGGCAGATGTTCAGGCACGCAGAGCAAACTGGAGAGAAGCGCGCCAACTCTATTTGCAGCTTTTGGCGCTCGATCCTGACGATGACCGGTCTCACCTCCACACAATCGATCTGAGCTTTAAACTGGATCAGGCCCAACAAGCCGATCAGCATGTGGTGGCCCTGATCAATCGCTACGAAGCACAAGGGAAACGGCAAGAGATCATCGCCCTTTTGCAGGAGGCCACACGCCTCCAGCCTCAACAGATGTCGCTGCGTGCTCGTCTGGCCCAGGTCTATCTAAGTGCTGGATTGCGCGACCAAGCCATCGAGGAGCTGGATACATTGGGCGAGCTGCAACTTGATGCAGGGTTGAAACAGCAGGCCCTCACCACCATCAAGTTCATCATCTCCCTCAAACCCAGGAATGTGGAGGACTATCAGCAACTGCTGTCGCAGATATAATGGCGCACGGGCGCGATGTCACGCACCAGCCATATGCAAGGCAAACCGCCCCCATGCCTGTTCATGAGCCCGCAGAAAGCAGGAACCCCTTCCTCATGGGCTCGTCATCTTTCGGTGGAGTAGATTCGTGACAGATGTATTGTGGGTGTTATCCCAGATCGATTGGATAGATATCGTTGACATCTTGCTTGTATCAACGGTTTTCTACCTATTGTTCTCCATGGCCCAGGGGACACAAGCCGTGCAATTGCTGCGCGGCATGATGCTCGTCACCCTGGTCGCCTTTGTTCTGAGTCAGATCCTGCCCTTCAAAGGGTTTAGCTGGTTGATCAGGAATGCGTTGCCCGCCCTGTTGATCGCCATTCCGGTGATCTTTCAGCCCGAATTGCGGCGAGCGCTAGAACGGTTGGGACGCACCGGCAACTTGTTGACTCGCAAGCAGCAGACCGAAGAGGTGGAAAAGACCATCACTGAAGTAGCCCGTGCTGCGCATCGTATGTCTGCCGTGCGCCATGGTGCACTGATCGTCTTTGAGCGAGAAACCGGCCTGCAAGAGTTTATCGAGACGGGCATCCTCATCGACGCCGACGTACAGGCAGAACTACTGCGCACGATCTTTCATCCCAACACTGCCCTGCACGACCAAGCTGTGATCGTTCGCGATAACCGCATTGTGGCGGCCAAGTGCACACTGCCTGCCACGCAGAACATCCAATACAGTGGGCTGGGAACCCGCCATCGGGCGGCCATCGGAGTGACAGAAGAGAGCGACGCTCTAGTGGTCGTCGTGTCAGAAGAGACCGGGATCATCTCTGTGGCGTACAACGGTCGTATTGTACGCCGCCTGGACATCCATCAGTTGCAGGGGATACTCCTGGCTTTCTTCCAGCACCGGTTGGGGGGATGGGATTGGACCAGACAGGTAGAACAGGAACAAGCTAGCGAGACAGCAAAGGGATAATGACCTGAGCGAGTTCAGCCTGGGTCACTGCTCCGACGAAATGGTGAACCAGATTGCCCTTCTGGTCCACGACAAAGGTCTCGGGAACGCCTGTCACACCATAGAGTCGCGACGTGCGGTTACCCGGCTCGATGGCAGTGGGATAACTGACACCAAACTCGGTCATAAAGGCCTTGGCTGCCGATTCCACATCTTTGTAGGCAATGCCAAAGAATTGGACACCCTGCCCCTGGTAGGCTCGCCAAGTCGCTTCCAGGGCAGCCGCTTCGTGGCGACAGGGATCGCACCAACTGGCGAAAAAGTTCACCACCACTACGTTCCCCCGCTGAGCGGCAAGGGCCATGGGAGTGCCGTCAAGAGCCGAAAGTTGAAAGTCGGGAGCCGGACTCCCTACCTCCAGCCGGGAACCGGGTTGTGCCAGGAGGCCATACACCAAAGCAGCCGCCACAAGCGCAATGGCCACGCCAGCGGCCACCAAGGTGGGCGACACCCGGCGGCGACTTGGTTCTTGAGACATCGGTGATGGGTCCATTCTCGCACTCCTGAGCAATTTATCGGACATTGTACCCGAAATTGGGGCCACTGTCCAATGCAGCCGAGGTACAGGGCCTGGGGTGACCAAACAGAACAAGAGAGTGTACTAGACTGTGAGAACAAAGAGCAACACCCTGTTCCGCATTTTGCCGATAGTGACCCTGGCGCTCGGCGGCATGCTTCTTCTCTGGATCGCATTAGCCCCTGCCGAGGCCCGACTGGGGAACCTGATCAAACTCGTGTACGTCCACGGAGCGCTCGTGATGGTGGGCCTTGTCACGTTTTCGGTGGCTGGCCTTCTAGGTCTGGTGGCTCTGGGTACCCGCCGTCCCATCTGGTATCGCGGCACTGGCGCGGCAGGCACAGCGGCCCTGATCATCTGGGTGCTCTACGTCGTCTCGGCCGTGGTCGTGACCGGCCTGGCTTGGGGTCAGTGGGTCGCATGGAACGAGCCCAGGGTACGGGCTACCCTCATGATTCTTGTCGCAGCGCTCACCCTGGCCCTGGTGACACGACTGGTCGCCCACCCGAACTTTACCGCTCTGGTCAATCTGGTCATGGGCATAGTCCCCTGGATCGTGACCCGGCAAGCCGAGGTCATCCGCCATCCCGTGGATCCCATTGGCGGATCTGAATCTGCCGCCATCCAAATCTTTTACCTCCTCATTGTTCTCACGGTGGCCGGCCTGGCGGCCACGCTGATCGCCGGACTCTGGCTCAGGCCAGAGAAAAGCACCCCGGTAGAATTCACACCGTCGCCATCCACAGATGGAAAGTCGACCTAGCTATCGAGAGGGAATTGTACTAATGGATGCCACCAAGATCATCACTGTTCAACAAATGCAAGAACTGGAACAAAAGGCCGATGAGGGTGGATTGAGCTACGCCACCATGATGGAGAATGCAGGTCGGTGTACGGCCCAGGCCGTCTTGCAGCGCCGTTCGGCCAAGAACCGCTGCGTCGTTTTGCTCATTGGGCCGGGCAACAACGGCGGCGACGGGCTGGTTGCCGCCCATTACCTGCACGAGGCAGGTGTACCCGTCTGCTGCTACATCTGGAAGCGGGAGGCAAAGGAGGATGCGAACCTGCAGCGCATCGAACAGGACGGCGCTTCGATCATCTGGTGCGAGGATGACACCAACCTGGAGGCGCTGCGAGGGCTGTTGTCGGGCGCGGAGGTGGTCGTCGATGCCCTTCTGGGCATAGGTGTGTCGCGCCCCATCGGCGGCACCCTGGGCGACATTCTCGACGTAACCCGCCAGGCATTGGCCGACCGAGTCGCCCCCGGCGAACTTGCCGAGATCCTGCCCGCCGCTCTCCATGCGGGTACTCCCCTGGTCGTCGCCGTCGACTGCCCCACGGGCCTGGATTGCGACAGCGGCGAGTTGGACCCAGCCGCCCTGCATGCCGATCTGACGATCACCTTCGCCCACCCCAAAACCGGACTGCTGCGATTCCCGGGCGCCGATGCCGTCGGCGAACTGGTCGTGGCGAACATTGGCATCCCCGCCGAACTCACCGCCGATGCCCCTCTGGAGATGGCCACGCCGCATCGCGTCGCCTCCTGGTTACCCGACAGGCCTCGGTCGGCCCACAAGGGCACCTGTGGGTCGGCTCTGATCGTGGCCGGATCGGTGAACTATGTCGGCGCTGCGGCCCTGTCTGGGGCGGGGGCCTATCGCGTGGGAACGGGGCTGGTGACTCTGGCTCTGCCCACTCCCATCCAATCGGCCGTCGCCGCCACCCTCACCGAGGCCACCTATCTGCTCCTGCCCCATGATATGGGTGTGATTACTCCCGCAGCCGTTGGAGTATTGGAGGAAAGACTAGCCAATTATGACGCCCTTTTGGTAGGACCGGGCCTGACCGACGAAAAGGAAGCGGTGGCTTTTGTCCACGCCCTGCTGGGCCTGGAGTCCGACCGCCGCAAGGGGCACATTGGGTTCCTGGCCAACCAGGAGAACGAACGGTCGAGACCTGCTCTCCCTCCCCTCGTCATCGACGCCGACGGCCTCAATGCCCTGGCCCGCCACGATCAATGGTGGCATGCCCTGCCTTCCGAGACGATCTTGACGCCGCATCCCGGCGAGATGGTCCGTCTCATGGGCGGGGAGATCACGACCCGGAAGATCCAGGCCGACCGCGAGGGGATCGCCCGCCGCATGGCCCAGGAATGGGACGCGGTCCTCGTCCTGAAAGGGGCCTTTACCGTGATCGCGGCGCCCGACGGGCGGGTTGCCGTCTTGCCCTTTGCCAACCCCGGACTCGCCACGGCGGGGAGCGGAGATGTGTTGGCCGGCGCCATTGTCGGGCTGCGCGCCCAAGGTGTGGGAGCCTATGAGGCCGCTGTGGCAGGGGCCTACCTGCACGCGGCTGCCGGCGAGATTGCCCGAAGCGAGATGGGTTGCATGGGCACGATGGCCAGCGATCTGTTGCCCCGCCTGCCCCGAGCCCTTCAACGCATTCGGCCTCTGGCCCTCGGGAACCTAACCCCGATTAGGAGATAGACAGATGATTACCAGCCTGCAGCAGATCGTCGAATTGGCCCAGCAGAATCCACCGGTACGTGTGGCAGTAGCCGCTGCCGCCCACAAGCTCGTGCTCGAATCGGTGCACCGGGCCGTCCAACAAGGGCTCATTATCCCCTTGCTGATCGGCCGCGAGGAGGATATCCGCGCCCAGGCATGTGAGATCGGCTGGGAGCTATGTGAGGAGCAGATTGTACCCACCGAGACCAACAAAGCATCGGCCACCGCGGCAGTCGAACTTGTCCGTGAGGGCAAAGCCGACGTTGTGATGAAAGGCTACCTGCACACCGATGAGATGCTTCGCGCCGTGCTCCAGGCTGACCGCGGGCTGCGCACCGATCGATTGCTCACCCACGTCTTTGTCCTGGAGGTACCCACCTACCACAAACTGCTGCTGATCACCGATGCGGCCATCAACATCCAGCCAACGATTACAGACAAGGCCGCCATCACCCAAAACGCCATCGATCTGGCCCGCAAATTAGGTGTCGAAAGGCCCAAAGTGGCCGCCCTGTCATCGGTGGAAACCATCAATCCCAACATTCCTTCGACCGTGCACGCCGCCTGCCTGAGCAAGATGGCCGAACGGGGCCAGATTAGGGGAGCCATCGTCGATGGGCCGTTGGCGTTCGACAACGCCATTTCGGCGGAAGCCGCCCGCGACAAGGGGATCGTCAGCCCCGTTTCTGGGGATGTAGATATCGTTGTCGTGCCCGATCTGGATTCGGGCAATATCCTGGCGAAAAACCTGGAATACCTGGCCTCGGCCAAAATGGCGGGCATTGTCATAGGGGCGACGGCGCCGGTGGTGCTCACTTCGCGCTCTGACCCGCCCCGCGCGCGGGTCTATTCCCTCGCCCTGGCAAGCCTGCTGTGCTAACTCATCGACGAACCAAGAGTGCGCGCCACGCTGTTTTCTGCTACCTGTCAGGTGGATGCCATTGGTCAGATCAGTGGCGGCCCGACAGTCGGCGCCATCGGCAATCTATCCATCCGGGCCGCGTTGGTCGCCTCTTCCCTCATCCTGTCACCAGTATTGCCTCTCTACGCAGCCGCCATCCGACGCATTCGGGGTTCGAGAGAGGGCTGAGCCGGATTCCAGAAAGCTATCGGGAGGACCGCTTGGGCGCAGTGGGCACCTGAGAAAGCTCGACAACCAACCCACCGGTCGCCGAGGCCAGGAGATTGTACACCAGTCCCACCAATCCAACGATCAGGGCCAGCAACGCGCCGCTGAGCAGGGCGAGAGACATCACTCCCAGAAAGAGCACCGCGCCAGAAACCGTGGTGGCGGTCTGCAGTCCACTCAGGACTCGCTCCAACCCCAGAGACTGGATCAGGTCAATGCGTGCGATCTCTTGGCCCCACAAGGGGAGGGCCAGATCCTGCCAACTATCCAGCCAGCGCGCCCCCGCATGCAACGCTGCGATGGCTGCCAGGCCACACAGCAGACTTGGCAGAAAAGCCGCCGCCACCCCCAGCAGGCAGCCGACTTTTGCCAGAGATCGCAGGCTCACACGACGTATGGCGACCTTCATGACCGCCTCCTTATCGTTTCAGTCCCCAAAAGCGGAAACAACCCGATAGGGATCGGTGGCAATGATGCTTTGGGCAAAAATCTCCATCGACCCCACATCGGACGTGGTGCCCTGCAGATTTCCTCTGTCAACAATTCGAAAAAGGAAGGGAAAACCCTCCCAATCCTCATCGACCGGAACCAGCGGCGGCTGATAAAGCCCGAGGTTAAAGCTCTGCACGCCCAACCGATCGACAAAGCACCGGAGCACCCGATACAGCGCCGACGTCAGATCGGAATCCAACCGAGGACCCAGGATAAGGGTTTCCTTTTCCTTGAAAGGTGTCAAAGAAGGCAAGATCCAAGCCGCGCCATGGGGCTCGGCCAAACCCAGCGACCGGTGCACAGCAACCAGATCATCGAAATAGCTCACGCCGTGGGAAGCGCGGTAGGCAAGGGCAGATCGTCGCCAGGCCTCCACCTTGGCATAGTGCATGCCCCGCGTCAAGGTCATCTGAGCATGTCCGTGCAGGATCGATGCACCGCTGCGCCACAAGCAGTTCCACAGGAAAAACGGATAGCAAGCCTCGGGGTCGAGGCGCTGAGCCGTGCGAGCCCAGACCTGGGCCGTTTCCACATAGTCGGCCACCTGGTCCTGGGAAAACCGCAGAGGGTGATGCTCGTCAAAGACGATGACCGAATGCCAGCCATCGTACTTGGCGACGTTGGAAGCCGTGCGGCAGAACGTGCCCCGCACGCGCCCAAAAAGGTCGGAGGGGGTGCCTTCCTCAGCGCGGCAAAAGGGACCGCCCGTGCTGGCGGCGATGATCGCCTCCGGATCCTTGCCGTCCGTGGGCATCTCAATGGGCCGCCTGGCCCGCAGCTCGTTGAACAGAGATCCTTCAAAAGTGACCCGGTTGGTGACCTTGACGATGCGCTGCTCCTCCACCGCCTCCAGGGAGCCAAACCGCTCGGTGATCCAACCCCGCATAGGCTTGGGCGGCACGACCACCCCCGCGCTCACACTCACGTGGAAAATCCGCTCAAAGCGCTGTCGCTCTTCCAAGGGAAGGGCCGCTATCCGCCGGTCGAGGCAGGTGATCGTTTGCTCGCTGGACAAAGGGGTCACGGCGTCTTCCAGTGATAGGCACTGAATTCCGTCCGAGGAAGGCGGCTCGCGCGAGCCCGATGGTACAACTCGATATAGCTGCGCGCCGACCGATCCCAAGAAAAGTCGGCCTTCATTCCCCGCAGTTGAAGCTGGCGCCAGGCGTCCTGGTGTCGATAGGTTTCGACAGCGCGAACCACGGCAGCAAATAGCGCCCAGCGATCGTACACCTCGAACACGAACCCTGTGCCCAGTCCAGTCCGTGGGTCATAATCTTGCACCGTATCCGCCAACCCGCCGACCGCACGCACAATCGGCACGGAACCATAGTGCATGGCGATCATCTGCCCCGTGCCACAGGGTTCCGTGCGGCTCGGCATCAGGAACATGTCGCTTCCTGCATAGATGCGCTGTGCCAGTGGAGCATTAAAGGTGAAAAAGACCGCCATCTGCCCAGGATACTGCCCCACCATGCGGCTCAAAAGCTCATGGTAGTGCTGCTCGCCGGTACCCATCACCACCAACTGAATTCCCAGGTCGAGGAGATGGTCCACAACGTCGGTCAGGATGTCCAGTCCCTTCAAGTCGGTCAGCCTGGAGATAATACCGATGAGGGGCGTCTCCACCGCCTCGACCAGCTTGGCCTCGCGTTGCAGCGCCGCCTTGTTTTCCACCCGCCGATCCAGCGAAGACATGTCGAACCTCGTGGCGATGTGGGGATCGGTGGCGGGATTCGCCGTCTCATAGTCTACGCCGTTCAAGACGCCAAACAGGCGATCCCGCCGGTCTCGAAGCATCGGATCCAGCCGTTCGCCAAATTCAGGGCGCAGGATCTCGCGGGCATAACTTTCGCTCACGGTGTTCAGTAGATCCGCCGAATAGATGCCGCGGGCCATCAGGTCGACCACCTCGTTCAAGTCGGCCATCTCTGGGTGATAGATGAAACCCCACTGATCGAGCCCGGCGACTTCGAGCACTCGATAGCCAAAGATGCCCTGATAGGCCAGATTGTGAATCGTATACACAGTAGCCACTTGGGCGAAAAAGGGATCGTCCCTGTAGATCGTGTTTAGCCAGTTGGGCACAATGGCCGTGTGCCAATCGTGGCAGTGGATCACATCAGGCACCCACTCCAAGAGCTTGATCCCTTCCAGGATCGCGCGACAGAAGAAAATGAATCGGTCGGCATCGTCCGGGTACATGTAGATGCCCTGGCGATCAAAATAGCGCTCATTGTCCACCATATAGACCGGCACATCGGAGCCGATAGTGGCCTGCAGCAGCCGGGCTTTTTCAACAGTGCGGTGCACCGGCACGTCAAAAGGGGCCAATGCTTCCTTCAGTTGAAATTGCTGGGGATCAATGCGCCCGTAGCGGGGCATAGCCACCCGTATATCGTGGCCCAGGGCGCGGATGGCTTTGGGCAACTCGCCGACCACATCGGCGAGTCCTCCCGTCTTGGCAAAAGGCGTCGCCTCAGCGGCGAGCATCAGGATCTTGAGCGATCCGTTTTCGGTCAATGGTCATCCTCCAATCGTACACTCTCAGCCTCGGTGATCTCTCCACTTGGAATCCATCCGAGCGGCCCAGAGTCTAACACACCTTGGAGGTTTTGGCAATCCACCGTTGGGTCTGGCTCACGGTTGCTCAAGTCGGTCGTTCAATCTGATGGTACCCTCGCCGCCCTCGAGACGGGGGCGGCCTACACGTCCAGCGGTCTTCCGCACCCCGCCTCTGGGCTCATAGCCTAATGAGGCTTGGCCGATGCAACTCCACTCGTCGCTGTGCCTGGCTAGTCGCCCCGGGGCGCCTGCATGTCCAACTCGGTTCGCACTGTACGATACAGCTCGGATGCCCGCAGATCGGCCAGGCAGTAGCAAGGTCCTCCCAGGGCATTGGCCAACTTTTGGGCCAGACCCCGGTCATAGGCTTGATGCTCCACGTTCACCACCACCGAGTGGACTCCCGCCCTTTGGATCAGATCGGCGATCCGAGCAGCCTCTTCCTGGGGAGGCGCATCGGTCAGCGAAACGTTGCCCGCGCCGTCGGTCAGGAGGATCATCAGGGGCATCGCCTGAGGATGAAGCCGTAGCTCGCGGCAAATGACACGATAGGCCAACATCAACCCCGCTGACAGGGGGGTCTTGCCTCCCACGGGCAGGTGCCGCAGGGCCGATTCAGCCAGGTCTACACTGGAGGTAAAGGGCAACGCCAGCCTGGCCTCCTCTTTTTGAAATACGATGAGGCCCACCTGGTCCCTCTTTTGATACGCATCGACCAACAACGACATGATGGCGCCTTTGGTGGCCTCCATGCGCTGGGTGCCCGCCATACTCCAACTGGCGTCCACCACAAACAGGACCAGGTTCGAGGCGCGCCGGACGCGGATCTTTTTCTGGACATCCTCCGGCAAGATGCTCAAACGGCCCAACTCGGTCTGTCGCTTGGTCTGCTGCAACGCCGCCTGGCGGATGGTCGCATCCAGGGCAATGTCACTCAGATCGCCGCAAGCTGGTTGAGATTGGATGTACCGCCCTCGCTTGCGGCTGGTTCGCGTCGTCGAACGCTTGCCCGCCGTGCGGCGCGTAATCCGGTCCATGGGGGATTCGAGCCGACGAGATCGGAACAAATCCCCCACGTCATGGATTACGAGCGCTTCTTCGGCGTCCCCGATTCCCAGGGGTTCTGCGACATGACCTTGAAGGGTTGCCCCAGCACTTCCCGCGCCTGCGTCAATGGGACGAGGTGCTCGATTGCTTTCGAGGTCTTTTTTTTTTCGTCCGTCGGTTCCGTCATCGACGAATCGGACTTGTCTTCCGGTTTCTTGGATTCCTCGTTCTTTTTACGGGCCTCTTCCAATTTCTTGGACAGGTCTGCCATCCGATCTTCCGTATCCTGGAACGGCTGACGCTTGAGCCTGTGGGGCAGGGCCAGCTCGGCTGCCGCCAGAATATCCAACTGGGAAAGGGCCGGCTCTTTCCCCCCCCCGCCGTTGCGGGCAAACCGGTACGCGGCATGGGCCAGGGCCGCCTTGAGGATTACAATGTCCGCCCGGTGTCCATCCACCTCAAAGCTGGTGGTCAATTGAGCGATGGAGTACAGATCGGCGGGTTGGTAGCTCACAGAGGGCAGGATCTGGCGAGCCCGGGCGATTTCGTGGGACAGCTGGATCTCGTAGGGCTCCCATTCGGCCCGAAAGCCCTCTGGATCGCTCTCAAACTGCACAGTCCGCTCAAGAATGTCCACGCGCGCCTCGTGCGAGGCAATGCTCCGGATCTCCACACAGAGGGCAAAACGATCCAACAACTGAGGACGTAGCTCACCCTCTTCGGGGTTCATGGTACCCACCAAGATGAAGCGGGCCGGATGACTGAAGGAAATGCCCTCTCGCTCCACGACGTTGCGGCCCATGGCTGCCGAGTCGAGGAGAAGATCGACGACGTGGTCGTCGAGCAGATTCACCTCATCGACATAGAGCAATCCGCGGTTGGCCGCTGCCAGTACACCTGGTTCGAACTTTTTCTTGCCGGTTTTGAGCGCCAATTCGATATCGAGGGTGCCCACCACCCGATCCTCGGTCGCGCTGACCGGGAGATCCACAAAGCGAGTTCGGTGAGTGGCCACCGGCAAGACCTCGCCATTGCTCACTCGCTCCTGGCAGAGATCGCACAGGTGATCGGGGCGGTGTGGATCGCACTGAAACGGGCAATCGGCCACCACTTTGATCTCGGGCAGCAACGCTGCCAAAGCCCGAGCCGCGGTCGATTTGGCCGTGCCGCGCTCTCCCCGGATCAGCACACCGCCGATCCTGGGGCTAATGGCGTTGAGGACCAACGCCGTTTTCATCGACTCTTGTCCAACGATAGCTGTGAAGGGAAAAATTACCTGCATGAACTCCTACCTGACTCTCCTGAGATAACACCACCCGCAGAACATCATCACATCAGGCCTCAGCCAACGCGCCTGCAGGCCCTAAAAGACCTTGAAATTTTCCTTTTTCACCTTGCACACGGGGCAGTGATCGGGTGGCTCGCCAATGTGCGTAAATCCGCATGTCGGGCAGATATAGACCTCGGCGATCTCGATGTCCTGGCCTTTTTCGGCAGTCTTACGAGCATCGCCATACATCTCCGCGTGGATCTTTTCCGCCTCGATGGCATAGCCCATACTGCGCTTGGCGCCCTTTTCCCCTTGAAGCTCGGCGACAGCAAGGTACGCTGCGTACATCTCGTCAACCTCAAAATTCTCACCCGCAATGGCCGTTCCAAGGTTAGCGACGACGTCGCCAACACCGCCCAACTCGCGCAGATGGTTGGTGGCATGGACCCGTTCCGCATAGGCAATCGCCTCAAATAGGCGGGCAATATTGGATTTGCCCTCCTTGGCCGCCTGGTCGGCAAAAGCCAAGTACTTGACACAAGCCTGGCTTTCGCCGGCAAATGCCGCCTTTAGATTTTCCTTTGTCATGTCTTTCATTTGATTGTCTCCTTTCAGACTGATTATTCAAGATCCCAAAAAACTCGGAGCATCCGAAAAGCTCACGAGGCAAATCACGACGCACCCCCCGGGAGGGAACCGCCTGTCTCCGCTTGGGACAACGCCCTTTGTATATGCTGCAAAAGCACGGGAACAGAGAAAGGCTTTTGCACATAGCCAAAAGGAAAACGATGCCCACTGTGGGTGCGGCTGGGTGGTTCGGCCGATAGAAACACGATAGGAACCCTTGCTCCTGTCCACGAGTCCAGCATCTCCAAAGAAGCCAACCCCTCTCCATCTGGAAGATCCAGATCAAGGACAACGAGATCAACCTGGGCTTGGCCCAAAAGGGTCAACCCATGCTCTACACTCACCGCCTCGCGAACAACCATGCCCAAGGATTCCAGGTTGACCCGGACCAGCTTGCGCATCCTCCAATCGTGCTCAACCACCAACACAGTACACGAGATCATGGCACCATTATACCATGCAGGCTGTTAGAGTCGTGTTAGATTACCTCTGGCGGCCATAAAAAACGTATAAGAAGTGATAAGGTACGATCGGATGTCCAGCAAACCGATCTTATCACAGACGAACCTCCCTGTCAAACACCTCACCCGCACATGGAATCCAAAGCACGCGTCTGCAGGAGATCGCTGCCAGCGTAGCGTCGCTACTCGGGCCGATTGAACAGATAGCCTGCCCCTGGCTGAGTGAGAATGTAATAGGGGTTCGAGGGATCTGCCTCCAGCTTTTGCCGCAAGTACCGGATGTATACCCTGAGGTATTCGATCTCTTCGCCATACTCAGGTCCCCATACCCCGCGCAACAACTCGCGATGCAGAATCACCCGATTGGGATTCGAGGCCAGGTAGGCCAAAAGACGGTACTCGGTCGGCGTCAGCTTTACCGGCTCGCCGTCACGGGTGACCCGATATTGAGCAAAATCAATGGCGATCGGCCCAACCTCCAGGATCTGGCGCGACATGACCTGTTCAGGCCACTTGCTGCGGCGCAACACGGCCTGAACGCGCATGAGTAACTCGCTCACAGCAAATGGTTTGGTCAAATAGTCATCGGCGCCCACCTCAAAACCACGCACGAGATCCACCTCGGTACTGCGGGCCGTGACCATGATCACCGGTACCGTGGAAAAATCGCGTAGGCGGCTGCAGACCGCATAGCCATCCAACTTGGGCAGCATCAGATCGAGCAAGACCAGATCGGGCGTCTCGCGTTCCACCATCGCCAGGGCCTCTTTGCCATCCACGGCGGTCACCACCTGGTAGCCCGATGATTCCAGATTGGCCTTCACCAACTTGCGAACGTGCGGTTCATCGTCTACGACGAGGATCGTGGCCTTTTTACTCATTCTGTTTCCCTTTCTCCCCGCCTGGCAAGGCGATCGGCACAGTGAAATGAAACGTGCTGCCCACCCCGAGCTGGCTTTCAGCCCAGATACGGCCTCCTTGGGCCTCCACAATGGCTTTGCAGATGGCCAATCCCAACCCCGCTCCCCCCACCTGGCGCGTCGAAGCGCTATCGACCTGGTAAAACCGGGCAAAGATCTGATCCAGATACTGCTCATCGATGCCCAGACCCTGATCGGCGACACTGACTTGGGCAAGCGGCCCATCGACAGTGGCCTGAACCCCCACCTCGCCACCCTGAGGGGAATACTTGACCGCATTTTCCAGGAGATTGCGGAGCACCTGACGGGTGCGCCGCGGGTCGGCAAACACCAGCGGTAACTGGGCCGGCAGATCTGCTGCAAAACGATGTAGATGGGTCATGACCTGGAACTCGGCCAATGTATCTTGAACGACGGTGCGCAGATCCATGGTTTCTGGCTCAACGCGCAGGGTGCCTGCCTCGATACGAGACATATCCAGCAAATTGCCAATCAGCTCCGAGAGGCGGTCGCTCTCATTGTCGATGATGGATAGGAACTCGCGACGGCTAGCTTCATCCCACTCGATATCCTGCCGCAACAGCGTGGTGGCAAAGCCCTTGATGCTCGCCAGCGGCGTCCGCAGCTCGTGGCTGACGGTTGCCAGGAGCTGCGATTTCATCTGATCCAGCTCCCTCTCCCGGGTGACATCACGCAGCAGAACACCCAATCCCTGATAATCCCGGCTCTCGTCATAGATCCGAAAAGGGCGCGATTGGAGTACGCGGGGTTCCGGGCCGTCAAAGTTTAGTTCCATGAGAGGTGCATCCTGCCGAGCCTCTGCCTCAGGTTGTAGTTCGGCCGTCTCTTGCCGCGAAACCATCCCTGAGAGGATCAATTCCGAAAGCACCTCGCTCCAGAGTTTTCCCACAAGGGATTGCCGGGAAAAGCCCAGCATCGTTTCGGCGCAAGGGTTGCTGTACACGATCCGTCCCTGTGGATCGAGCAAAAGGAGGCCATCCACCATGCTGCGCATGACGCTCTCCAGGGTAGCCCGGCGGTGCTCCGCATCTTCGATCAACCGGGCATTGGCGATGGCAATCCCGATCTGATGGCCAATGGCTGTCAGAAGGTCCTCATCTTCCTTGGTAAACGTCCGCCCGGTCCGGCTTTGGATATTCAACAATCCAATGACCTCACCCCGAGCGCGCAGCGGCAAGCGGATGCACGACTTGAAGCCATCCAACAGGCAAGCCCCCCGCTCGCGTGCCGGGTGAGATTCGATGTCCTGAATCCGGAGGGGCTCCCCGCGCTTGATCGCCAGGCCACACAGGCACTGGCCTGAGCCGATGACCGCCTCTTGAGCCACGAATTGCTCCGACAGTCCCCGATGGACAAAGAGAATGAGGTCCTCGGTATCCTCATCGATCAAAAAGATGGCACCCGAACTCTCGCCCACCACGTCCAATGTGGTATCCAGGGCGCCCCTCAGGATCTCGTCCAGGTCCTGGGTGCAGTTCACCTGGGCTGCAATACTGGTCAAGGCCGCCAATTCGTCTGTTCGGCTACGTTCGCTCACAATCGCCCCCAATTTCGGCTGGTACCCATTGAGAGTATAACATGGATACCCTGCCTGTCAAATGTCAAACCAAGGATCTCGGGTGGCGGCCTGCCGCCAGCAACGCAGGCCACCCCTGAAGACCGGGGCGACGGGCGTCCGATCGGAGGATAGGACCGGCTTGGCAACAACCCGAAATTGGAACGGCACATGCTTGCCGGTTGCCCTCACTGATGGTACAATAGCGGCACCACGGTTCCCGCGTGACAAGGAGTGGCCTGCATGACGACGCCAATGCGCCAACAGTATCTGCGCATAAAAAAGCAGTACCCCGATACAATCGTTCTTTTTCGCCTGGGCGACTTTTATGAGACCTTTGACGACGATGCCCGGATCGTCGCCCGGGTCTGCGACATCGTCCTCACCTCCCGTCCGGTGGGCAAGGACCAGCGCGTGCCTCTGGCAGGCGTCCCCTATCACTCGGTAGAGGGCTACATCGCCAAACTCCTCCAGGCCGGACACAAAGTGGCCATTGTCGAACAGATCGGCGAGGTCCCGGATCGAGGCCTGGTGGAACGCGACGTCGTGCGTGTGGTCACCCCCGGCACTGTGGTGGAATCCTCTCTTTTGGATGAGCGCCGCAACAATTACCTGGCCTCCCTGGTATTCGACGGAAACCGGGCAGGCCTGGCCTATACCGATATCACCACGGGTGAATTTGCCGCCACCCAGCTTTCGGGGGAGGGCGCCCACCAACTGGTCGAAGAACTGGATCGCCTGCAACCGGCAGAACTGGTCACACCCCACCCCGAAGCAATCGGCCCCCACCGCGGCCCCGGCGGCCCCCTGGCAGAGCTGTCTGTGACCGAATATGAAAAGTGGCCCTTTGAACTGGAAACAGCCCGGCAGGCCCTGCTCGATCATTTCGAGGTAGCCAGCCTGGACGGATTTGGGCTGGCAGGGTTGCCCCTGGCGGTGCGCGCCGCGGGGGGACTCTTGCATTACGTGCGGGA
>CAYVLO010000004.1:0-31828 GCA_964452125.1 uncultured Anaerolineaceae bacterium
CCGCTGGCCATTCCTCCCCTCAGCAAGCTGGGGGGCATCCTGGCAGATTGAGTGACCAGCGCCCGGTTCGTCTCACCCGTGAGCAGGTCCAGCTTGTGGTTGACAGTTTGCAGCCGATCCTCGAAACGCTGTTGGTTCTGCTCCAGCCGGTTGGACTCGTCCTCGACCAGAACCGACGTGAGGGATGCCGTAAAAATCCCGGTCACCGTCAGGCCCAGCAGGATCATGCCCACCGTCACCAGGCGCCCCGTTGATGTGGCGGGGTTGTACAGGTCGGCAAAGCCGCCGGTGACCACTGTCGAGAAACTCCACCACAAACTCTCGCCGAGATTGCGGAGCGACTGTGCCTCTTGCCCCTCCAGGGCGCTGATGGCCAGGGCGCCGAACACCAACAGGGCCGCGGCGATCAGCACCGAGCGTTTCAGACTGGAATCGCTATGCCGGGCGTTTCTCTCGGGTGGGAGGCGATTCCACTGGCTGAAGGAGCGCTTCGATGGCCTCGTCGGACACCCGCCGGGTGGCTTGGATCGCCCGGCGAGCGCCCATCCTCTTGGGCCAGCCCAGCAAGCCGGCGAGCTGCCCCCGGAGCCGCGCGCGCGCCCCGGTGCCACGCCAGGCCCGCATCGCGTCGCGGGCAATGCGCCATTGGGCGCGCGCGATGGCTCCCCCGTACCGGCGCAGCAGCGGAGAGGGATAGTTCTTGGCCATCACCCACAGCGTATTGCGCCCGGTATAGAAGCTAGCCAGGGGACCGCCGCCGGTGGCGCTCAGTTTGTGATACACAACGGCCTGGGGCGTATACCAACAGCGCCAACCCAGCAACTGCGAACGCCAGTTCAGGTCGACGTCCTCGCAGTACATAAAGAACGATTCGTCAAAAAGGCCCACCTCATCCAACATCTCACGGCGATAGGCGACCGCCCCGCCGCATCCACCGAAAATCCAGCCCGGTTCGTCGTACTGGCCCTGGTCCTGCTCCCACACCCCCCGGTTAAAGGGGATGCCGTCGACCCGGTAACCGTCGCCGGCCGAGTGGATGGTGTCGCGCCGGTCAAAGAGCAGCATCTTGGCCGCTGCCATTCCTGCTTCCGGGTGCTCCACCAGGGCCATCACCAGCGATTCGATAAATCGATCATCGGCCTCGGTATCGTTGTTCAACGAGATCAGGATCTGCCCCTGGGCCGCACGAAAACCCAGGTTGTTGCCTCCGGTCAGGCCCAGATTTTTCTCCAAGGCCAGGAGTCGCACCTCCGGATACATCTCGGTGACCATCTCTTGCGAGCCATCCGTCGATCCGTTATCGACCAGGATCACTTCCAGACGGGGATAGGTTTGGGCGCAGAGCGCATCCAGGCAGACCGGAAGATGATGGATGCCGTTCCAATTGGGAATCACCACCGAGGCCAGGGGGAGATCAGGCGTGCTCACCGGAAAAATACTCCTGCAGGGCATCCTCCCAGGGACGCAGGATGATGCCCAGGGCTGCGCCACTCATGTTGGCAATGGGCGCGTAGAGGGGCGGCGGCGCCGCCCGCTGCCACTCGCCCGTTGTGATCGGTTCCACCGGGACATTCCCCCGGCCCGATAGTTCCAAAATCTTGCAGGCCCAGTCGTACCGAGAGCAAAAGCCACTGTTGGTAAAATGATAGATCCCATAATGGTGGGTTGACACAAGGCGCGAGATCGCCTCTGCCAAATCGGGGGCATAGGTGGGCGCGCTGACCTCATCGGTGACTACACGCAGGGCGCCCAGCCGGTCGGCGGCGGCGATGATCTTGGTCACAAAATTGTTCCCACCGCGCCCATAGAGCCAGGCGGTACGGACAATATAGAAATGGGTCAGCAGCGACCGGACGTAGAACTCGGCCGCCGCCTTGGAGCGGGCATAGACGCTTTTGGGTGCGGGGGGATCCCATTCGTTGTACGGGCGGCCAAGCGTACCGTCAAAAACGTCGTTGGTGCTGATATGGACCATTTCCGCGCCGCATCGACCACAGGCCAGAGCGATGTTCTGCGTGCCCAGGGTATTGACCCGAAAGGCCAGCTCGGGGTCGCGCTCACAGTGGTCCACGTTGGTCATCGCCGCCCCGTGGACCACCACATCGGGACGGAAGGACACGATCGAGTCAATGATGAGATGAGGGTCGGTGATGTCGTATTCAGGCAGGTCCACCAGCAAAAGCTCCCGGTCGGAAAAGAGCTTTTTCAGGGCCGTCCCCAGTTGTCCCCGATGGCCTGTGATCGCAATTCGCATAGGGCCCGTTCCTTCCATTTCTCCTTTTACGGCGTCACCCACGACAAGCGCTCAGACACTGGGTCGGGGTAGGCGTCGCCGGTGGCAATGACCTTGCTCACACTGCGCGACCGGACATCCAGGACATATAAAGCCAATGCCCCCTCGCGGTTGGATAGAAAGGCGATCTGCCGCCCGTTGGGCGACCAGATCGGCGCTACGTCGGCCGCGGGGTGATCAGAGAGCCGGACCTCCTGCCCTGTCGTAAGGTCAACGCTGTAAATCTCCCAATTGCCCGCCCGAGAGGATATAAAGGCCAATTGCTTGCCATCCGGCGACCACGAGGGGGAGGTGTCGCTGGCGTGGCTGCTGGCGCGGCTGGGGCCAAAGCCCCCGGCCTTTATGACCCAAATCCCACAGTTGTCGCCCCGCTCGTCACACCCATGGTAGGCAATGCGCGTCCCATCGGGCGACCACGAGGCCATCTGACCGTAAGCCCATTCCTCTCCCTCGCCGCGAACCGCTTTGGGCGATATGGCATACACTCGCCAGCGCCGGTCGCCGTGCTTGTTCGAGCTAAAGACAAGCTGTTCCAAATTGGATGACCAACTGGGCGTCGAATCCTCCGAGTGGGCCGTCACTTCCTGGACCGAATTTGCTTTGAGGTCCAACACGCCCAACCCCAGGTGGCTTGGATCCAGGTTCCGAAAGGCCAGGGCATTGCCCGTGGGTGCAAAGGAAGGTTGGCTGGCATTCTCCAGAAGCAGCGTGGCATTCCCCTGTCTGAGATCGACCACATAGACATCGTAGCGCTGGCGAACCACATCATAGCTGGTAAAGGCAATCCGTCCCTGCCCGGTCCCTGCGGCCGAGCTACCGGCCGGGGTGGGCGTCGCAACTGAGGTCATAGGGGTCGGGCCAGCGGTCACCATCGTCGTGGGCGCCGGGGTCGGGGCCTCAGCCGTGGCCTGACAGCGGGCTGTAGCGTCGTTGCAGCTGCTCACCAGAACGCTCGAAGGCGAGATTTCGGCAGCAGCCGCAAAAGACCCAGCCGCCTGGCACCAGTCACCCTCATCGGCATAGGCTTGGGCCTGGTTTTGGTAGGCTTCCACAAGCCGCCCCTGGACGTCCTTATAGTCTGGCGCCAGGGCATACAGCCCCTTGAGCGATTGGATGGTCGCTGCCCAATCCCGATCCCAGTAGTTCATAGCAGCCGTATAGAGGTGGATGAGGTCCAGTTGTTCCTGTGCATCCGCGTGACCCGGTTCCAGGACCAAGACAGCCTGGAAATGTTCCTCGGCCCCATCAAGACGGCCGTCGTCCACAGCCCTGAGCCCCAACTGATAGTGGGAGGTGCTGAGCATCACGTTCACGTTTTCTTGTTGGAACTCGGTATCGAGTCCTTTCAGCTCTTCCAGCACCGCCACAGCCGAGGCCAGGTTTCCATTCTCATAGTGGGCGACGCCTTGGCGATAGAGCAGGGTCACGGCATCCAATCGTGTTTCAGAAGTGGGGGTGGCTGCGGCCTGGGCGAGTTCTTTGGCCGCCTCAAGCTGAATCCGGGCCTCTTGGAGATCGCTGTTCAGGCGAAGCGCCTGCTCGAATCCGGCGACCGCCAGTTCGTATTCCCCGGCCTCGAGGTTTTCGACTGCGGTTGCATAGTGCTCCTGGGCCTGTTGTTGACCAACCAGGGCGCGATCACGGAGTCCGTCATAAAAGCCCAGAACGCCCAAGGCGACGACATAGCCAATCAGCAGCAATACCGCCAGCGCCGCCAGCAACGTCCAGAGCCAAACGCGGGGCTGATTTTGGTCGTTTTCCCGATCCTGTTCAAGCCCTTCGACGGGAGGCAAAACAGGCGGGACAGGGATCAAATTTTCTTGCTCAGAATCCGATTTTCGAAAAATCTTGGGCATTTACGGCAACTCGATACTGATCTCGGCCAGCACATCTCCCCGCAGCGATTCCAGGCGCAGGGTGGCTTGCCCACCCCCGAACTCGCTATCGCCTGGCGTCCAGGTATCGCGATAGGATTGCCCTGGCTGGAGCGACACCGATTTTCGCATTTGTTCCTGCCCATCAATCAGGAGTACCACGCTGCCGGAGAACGGCTGAGTAGTCACGGCGGCCATTTGGATCTGGGAACCCTGAATGGCAAGATTCAGGGCGGCTTGGCGGTTGGCAAAGCTCAATCCCCCCAGACCACTGACCGGATACCAGATCTCTGTCCACTGCACGTGTCCACCGGCTGGGATAAAGACGGCATCATCAAAGGTTGGCGCCGGGCCGCTGTGGATTTCGACGTAGCTCGAACCATCGTCCGTCCAGTTACCGGCATCGATAGGCTGCTTCCAGCCAAAGCCGAACCCTTTGGCTCCCCGCACCACGCTCGGGTCGGCTACGCGGACCACTCCCTCGTCGTAGGCTGTATCATAGACGGCCAAAAAGCCACCCTGGGCCGGATCTTCAAAGAACCCGAGCCATTGGTTCCAGTTGCCCAGACGGCTCATATCGATCCCTTGAAAGATGGGCCACGGCATTCGCTCATTATAATCGGGAAGGAACGCATCGCCCCGACTGTGGACCGTGACGGCCGACACGGCGTCAGGCAGGACAAAACGCAGATCGGCCGAGGGAGCATTTTGCCCGCCTGGAGCCAGCATGGCGTTGGTCCAATATTTGACGTTCAACCCCTCACCCGTAGGGTTTTCCAGACGAGGACGGACCGAAAACGCGCCAGACCCGGCCTCCAATCGAACGGCCACCTCCACCCGGACCCGATCGACCGCAGACGAGTCGCGCAGATACACCGTGGCGCCTTTGGCATCCTGTTCCACCCGAGCCGCCCAGGGCACGCCCCACTCGTAGCCGTGCTCTTCCACGGGGAAGCACCATTCCAGGCCGCCCGCCGCCAACCACCAACCCTGCTCCGGCGGGCCCCAGGGGCTGGGCTTGAGCACTGGATTGCGATAGGTCACACGGTGCCCTGTGGGCTTGAAGAACACCTCGTACAGGCGCCCGCCTAGATCGGGCAGGAAGGTCAATCGGAGAACCTCGTTTTCGAGCACCAGGGTGCGATAGCGCACATTCGATGGCGTGGGGACCGACGCCTGATAGGCCTCTCGATCCAGCGCAGCGTAGGGCAGGTTGAACGCCTCGTTCCACTCCTGGCGGACGAACGGGGCAAAGGGGTAGGTCGGGATGGTCACCTCGCCTTCACGTACAGCCACGGCAACCGGTGGGTGGGGTGTGCTGGTGAGCGTCGGCTGGGACGGGCTGGTCACCAATGGCAAGGCCGTAAACGTGGGCTGGCGCGGTGGCTCAGTAGCCGAAGGCCAAGACGTGCTCGTAGGCGATTGGGACATGGGCGATTTGGTGGGTTCGGCGTCAGACACCGGAGTACACGGCGGCGGCAGGGTGGGAATGGGCAGCAAATAAGGAATCGTATTGTTGGTCTCGTCGCTCTCCTGTATTCGATTGTCCCAATCAAGAACGATCGAGTCTCCGTGACCTTCGTGCGCCCCGGCCAACCACAGGGACAGCCTCTGGCCTGCCGCCAATCCATCGCCCACCCAGTAGGGAACGCCATAGATCTGCATGCTGAACGGTCCGGCGTCCACAGCGCCCGCATTCTCAATGACCAACCGGATGCCCAACTGGGTCGTGGTATAGAGGCAGCTTGCTCCTGTCTCCAGTTCAATGGTTGCGCGCTCAATTCGCAGGTCGGGCAGGGGCCGGGTTGTGTCGGCGATTGCCGAAGGCAAAACCGGTACCGACGTCGGCGTTTTATAACCTGGGATGGGAATCAGATGGCCTCGCACATAGGCATCCTGACCGGCGATCAGCTCAACGACCTGCTCAAAAGCCTGGTAGCCATCGGCCTCCACACGCACGCTATGAGAGCCCGCAGCGAGTTCCGCAGACAGGGGAGAAGGACCAAAACTCTGACCGTCGATCCTCACTCGCGCCCCTTTGGGCTCTACCTCAACATGCAACCAGCCCATGCCCAAGAGCGCAGTGGTGCCCGACCCGATGGGGATCGAGCTGGACGTAGCGGGAAGGCTGCATCGGTTGAGCGAAACAGCCAGGGCCAAAAAGAAAATTGTGGCCAGGAGCCGACTGCCGATTCCGAGCCACATCCTTGGGCCTGGCCGATCTATATCTGAAAGACGATTCATGGTTGCCATTATACCATGTTTGGTTTTCTTGTCCAATCGTACAACGAAAGGAAAACAACCGCCCTGACCGTCGAAAAGGGTCAGGGCGGGCTTGCGTTTCACCTATTCCGGGGGCTATTGAGTATAGTTGACAATCAGCGTCGGCAAGTTGCCGGTTCCGTGAAAATTATCGGAAGACTCGATGGAAGCATAATCTTCCTTGCCGTCGCCATCCGTCTCGACCTGCCAGCGCAAACGGAGTTGAAAATGAGAGCGCCCGGCTCTCAGGTCAGTTTCGAGCCATTCGCCAAAGAGGGGCGAGTTGAGAATGTACCAGGCGCGGTTCGCCGTTTGCTGGGCCAAAACTGCCGAGTGCATGACCGGAGTGTCGAAAGCTCTCTCATCGAGCTGATCTCCATAGTACACATGCTCGAGCACGAGGTTACCCATGGTAGTGTAGGGAATGCCGCCGACCCTGACCTGGAAAAAGCGCAACTCGACGTTATCGATCGTTGCGTCCGCAGGAATACTCGAAAGGTCAAAACTAATAAACCCTCGCCAGACAACCTCTTCGCCCGCCTTGATCTCGCTGTTCCCGGCAAAGATATCCTGCTTGTGAGAGCCTCGACCGTCGTTCGATCGGTATCCATCCAGAGCAGGCTCGCTGATGAGCGTGGTCGTGCGCGGGCCTCCAACCACCCTATCGACCACCTCAACGGCAGTCCACAAGATATTGTTGTCCTCATTGCTCTCCGGGACCTCGCCATCGACATCCACTTCGAGGACAGTGTCTAGCCGGGCATAGACAGCAGAGGGCCGCCACCGTACGGTAACAAGGGTCGTCTCGCCGCCCTCAAGTCCCGCCAAGCGCCCATGGAATCGGGCATCGGTTCCAGCGCGCCACTCCCAGTTAAAAGCCGCTGCTGCTCCCTCACCCGCGTTGCGAATGACCAGCTTGACCTCTGCGGTTTGGCCCACGATAGGCGGATTGGGTTCGACGATGATGGCATCGACTGCTAGGTCGGCCAGTTCGGCCTCCACATTCACCAAGACCAAAGCCTGGGCCTCGCCGCCTGGTCCCCGAGCCGTCAAAACGTAGGTGGTCGTCTCGGCCGGGCACACCGTCATACTGCCGGGCGTGCCCACCCCGCCGATCTCGGGTTCGATGCGGACCTCGGTGGCGCCCGCAACCGGACCCCACTCCAAGGTGGTACACGTCCCGGCCGGGATCGAGGCAGGATTCGCCTCAAAGGAGCCCAACACAGGAGGCAACGCAAGGGTCGGCGTGGGAGTGGCCAAAGCCTCGGGCGTCGGAGTCTCGGTGGGTTCTAGCGTCAGAGTCAGCATCGGCGTGGCTGTGATGCTGGCCTCTGGTTCCACGACGATCACCCGAATTTTAGCCACCGGGCTCTTTTTGCCCTGCGCGGTATGGGCTATAGCCGAGATTTCGTGCGAACCCGCCACCGTAAAGGTCCAGGGCTTGCTCAGTATCAGGGACGACTGGCCGCCTGTGTTTGTGCTGGTCGCAGTCGCCGCCAGGGCGCCATCCACGCTTATCTCCAGAAGGGTGATGTCTTTGGCGCCGCTGGCAGTGGCCCGGAGCGTGATCTCCTGGTGGGCGGTGATCTGAGCCGAGTTGGAGGGTGACTGGATGATGACGGTAGGCGCGCCTCGGCCACTGGTGAGCAACAGGGTTCCCAGAAAAATGGCACAGGCGAGGGTAAAACCGGCCAGAAGAAAGACGAGAACCCCAATGAACAGGGGGTGGCGGATCCCGCGAACCTCCTGATCGCCTGGGTCGCTGGTGGGCAGGATCGGCACAGGTTCCACCTTCGACGTCATCCGATAGTCAATCAAAGTGTTGCCGATGCGCAGCACATCACCGTGACGCAACACATGAGGCTCGCGAACAGGACGCTCGTTGGCAAAGGTGCCGCCGGTACTGCTCAAGTTGCGGAGGATATAGCCGTTGAGTTGAGGCACCCAGTCGATTTCGGCATGGTAGGCCGATACGTCCGGGTCGGCCAGGATAATCCGATTATCGCTGGCAGCGCCGATGGTGACCAGTTCCCGTCGCAGGCGAAAGACCTGTCCGGTGTGGCTTACGACCAGCTCAGGACCGAGTTCGTCGGAATCGTGCATGATGCCTTCTTACTCCTTTCCATCGCCACAAGAGGGAGGGGCGACTGAAGCCAGTATACCATTTCTGCTGGGAAACGGCAAGGATCAAGATCCCAAAACACGGCTGGTGCCACGCGATCCAGAGTTGTTGCCTTGTCTCTTGACAGCAGCCTGCTTGCTCTCTGGCCGCGACGGAGCCCAATCCACACATGGCAGCAACCCTCGTACACGGTCCGCGCGAGGTTGCGCCGACCTCTGAAGGATGCTATACTACGATTCCTGGGGCAAGGTGTGATACGCCCACGATATCGTACAGGGGAACGCTGCCCACAGGCTGAATTGCCCCTACAACCCTGGCGACTGGGCCGGGCTCGCCACGAGCGCCGGCGTCAGGGTCCGGTTCAGAGGCCTGGGCAGCGAATGTGATCGAATCATGGACTCGTTGAAACCAAGCAAAAGAGAGAGCCGTGCTCAGGGGCCCATCCTCTTTCTGGCCCTGCTCGCCATTGTGGCGTTGGGCGCGGCCTTGCGATTCTACAACGTCAACTGGGACCAGGGGACCTATCACATCCATCCCGACGAGCGACACACGGCGATGGTGGTGACCGCGATCCAGTGGCCGCAGAGCCTGGGTGAGTATTTCGACACCAGTTCCTCGCCTCTGAATCCACGCAACGCCAATACGGTCTTTTTCTATGGCACACTGCCGCTGTTTTTGACCAAGTTCGTGGCAACGGCGTTGGATCAGATCAACCCCGGCCAATTTTCCTGGCTGAACCTGTCGTTGTTCATGACGCTGGCCCTCCTGGTGGGAGCCGTGCTGGCCTTGATGATGCGGGGCTTGGGGCTGGCCCACAGGCGGCGGGGTTGGGTGATTTCGCTGCTGACCATGATCGGCGGCCTGGCGCTGCTGATCTGGGGCTGGCAGAGCCTGGCCCACTATGTGGCCACCCACGACAGCCTGACAAGTTACGATCAGATCCACCTCGTGGGCCGGGTGCTCTCGGGGGTATTCGATCTGGGATCGATCCTCTTGCTCTTTTTCCTGGGCCGCCGTCTTTTCGACGAACGGGTAGGATTGATTGCTTCCTTTTTGCTGGCCTTCACCGCCCTAAACATTCAAGGATCCCACTATTTCGTCGTGGACACCTTTTTGACCTTCTTTGTCCTGCTGACCCTGTGGTTCACGGTGAGCGTCGCCGAAGGCAAGGGGTGGACGGCCTACGTGGCACTGGGACTCAGCATGGGGCTGACCCTGGCCTGCAAGGTCAGCGTCTTTACGCTGGTGGTGGTGGTGGCGCTGGGGGCTGGCCTCTGGGTGAGGCGCCGGGTGCAGACAGGAGAGAGCCCGGTGCGAGCGCAATTTCGAGCGCTGGCCGGCCTGGTTCTGGCAGCCCTCGTGGCCCTTGCCGTGTTTCGAGTTGCCCAACCCTACGCCTGGGCGGGACCCAACTACCACGGTTGGGATTCGGTGCCAGCGCCGTGGGGTGAGAACCTGCGCTTTCTGGAGAAAATCCCAGAGCCCATCCGCGCCGTGGTGATGCCCAATCCCCAATGGGTCGCCGACATTGTCTCGGCGGGCGCCCAGCAAACCGGCGAGGCCGACCTGCCCTGGGGCCGCCAGTGGACTGAGCGGACGCCCTGGCTTTGGCCTTTGGAGAACATGGTGCTGTGGGCGATGGGTGTGCCGCTGGGGGTGGCCTCCTGGTTGGGCGTGCTCCTGGTCGTGGCCCAGCTTGTATACAAGAGGCGCATGGCTCGGAAGACGCCCCCCACGACGACGGGTATCCCCTGGCTGGACGTTCGTTGGGATCTAGCCCTCATCCCTCTGGCCTGGGTGCTGCTCACCTTTGGCTGGCAGGGAATGCAATATGTCAAGTCCGTGCGCTACTTTATGCCCATCCTGCCCCTGCTCGTCCTGTTTGCAGCCCACCTGGTCGTCAGTGGCTGGGACTGGGCGCGAGGGCAGGGATGGAGCGCCCGGCTGGCGGCTGGAGCCCTGGCGGTTGTCGTGTTGGGGGGCGCCCTGGGCTGGGCCTTCGCCTTTGTGCAGATCTATACCGAGCCGGTGACGCGGGTGCAGGCCACCCGCTGGATGTATGAGAACGTCGAAACCGGCGCCACCCTCCACTATCTCACACCCGAAGGGGAAGCGGGACAGATCCAGCTACCCCTGCCCTCCACCCATCTGTACGCCACCAACGGCCACTTTTTGATCACCGAAGTGACGCCGCCCCAGGATCTGATCGCCACCGAGATTGTGATGAACCACCTGACGGGGGTGGAAGCACCGACCCGAGCCCAGTTCGAAGCTCAGGTTCTGGGATCGTCGTTAGAGCCAGAACCCCTGGCGGCCGCCGCGATCGAGGCCACATTTGGCGGCGAGGGGGGAGAGCGGCACGTCCTGGACATCCCCGATGTGTACCTGCATGGCGGCCAAAGCTACTACGTGCAGACGCGAGTTTTGGAGGGCGCCCCCTTGGTGAGCAAGGGATCGGCCATTGCCAACGAGCACTTTGACGACCCGCTGCCGTTCAATATGGACGGGCGCATCGCCTTTGGAGCCGGACCCTACCGAGGGTTGGATCTCGCCCTGTACGACGAGGATACCCCCGAGAAACTGGAGCAACTACTGGACATCCTCGACCAGGCGGATTACGTTAGTATGAGCAGCGGCCGCCTGTGGCAGTCGATCCCGCGCCTGCCCATGCGCTACCCGGTGACCACCCGCTACTATGAATTGCTCTTTGCCGAAAAGCTGGGGTTCGAGAAGGCAGCCGAGTTCCATTCCTACCCGCGCCTGTTCGGCATCGAGTTCGACGATACCTGGGCCGAGGAGCAATTCACCGTCTACGACCATCCCAAGGTGTTGATCTATCGCAAGACCGCCGACTATGATCGCCAGCGAGTCACAGAGATGCTCAGCGAAGGCATCAACTGGGACGAGATCCCCCATTGGCTCAACCCAAGGGATGTGCCCGAGTGGAAGCGTAGAAACCAGCAACAGAATTCCCTGATGCTGACCGAGGAGCAGCGCAAACTCCAGGAAGGCAGTGGCACCTGGGCCTCCCTGTTCCAAAAGAACAGCGCGGCCAACCGCTGGCCGACTCTATCCTGGCTGGCGCTGTTGGGCCTGGTCGGGTTGGCCGCCCTACCACTGACTGTAGCTGTGCTCCAGGGGCTGCCCGACCGGGGCGCGATCCTGGCTCGACCCGTGGGCGTGCTGCTGTTGGGCTGGCTGTCGTGGATCCTGACCAACCTCACCCCTCTATCCTACACGCGGGGGACCATCTGGCTGGCGTTGGGGTTGATCGCTGCGATCAGTTGGGGCTCGCTGCTATTGGCCAGCCAGCGACGGCGCCTGACAGAACTGTGGCGCAGGCAAAAGGGGTTGATCCTGATCGGTGAGGCTCTCTTTCTCCTTCTGTTTGGCCTCTTTTGGCTGATCCGATGGGCCAATCCCGATCTGTGGCACGCCTGGATGGGCGGCGAAAAGCCGATGGACCTGGCTTATCTGACTGCCGTCATCAAGTCGGTCGAGTTTCCGCCCTACGACCCCTGGTTTTCCGGGGGATATCTCAACTATTATTACTTTGGCCAGGTGCTGGTGGGCACGCTGGTCAAACTGGTGGGCATTGTGCCTTCGGTAGCCTATAACCTGGCGATCCCCACCTGGTTTGCTTTGACGGGCCTGGGCGCCTTTAGCGTGACCTACAATCTGGTAGCCCGGCCCCACCGCCTGGAAAAGGACTCTGCGACCCCATCGAGCGGATCCCTGCCCGATGTCCGGGCACTAGCGGGTGGATCGTTGGGCGTTCTGTTTGTCATGCTCCTGGGCAACCTGGGACAGATCCACCTGGTCTTGCTCAAAGCCGGAGAAGGCGTCCTGGAGAATTTTCAGAGCACCATCCCTGGCCTGGCCTCGCTGGTACGGACCATTATCGGCGCCTTTGAGGTGATCTTTGGCGGCAAGGCGCTGCCCATCGCCATCAACGAGTGGTACTGGAACGCCAGCCGGGCCATCCCGTCGGGCCCCTACGAGTCGGTCATCACCGAGTTCCCCTTCTTTACCTTCCTCTATGGCGACCTGCACGCCCATCTGCTTGCCATGCCCCTGGCTTTTCTGTCGCTGGCCTTGGCTGTGGCCCTGGTGCGGAAGAGTGAGGGCCTCGATGCGGCAGAGGACAAGGCCTGGCGTGGGTGGCTGAGGACCCTGGGGCCACTGGTCCTGTGGTCCCTGATCATCGGCGCCTTGCGGACGACCAATACCTGGGACGTGCCGCCGCATTTGCTCGTGGTATTGGGAGCGTTGGTCATCTCCCAGTTCTCCCAGGGCGAGCGATCCCGGTGGCAAAAGATCGGCGCGGTGGCCTGGCAGTTCGGGCTGGTGTTCCTGCTGAGTTGGTCGGTGCTCTACTGGCCCTTCTGGCAGAGCTATGGCGCCTACTATAACAGCGTGGGCCTCTGGACCGGGACGCGAACGCTCCTGTTTGCTTATCTGGTGGTGCACGGTCTGTTTTTGTTTGGAATCCTCAGCTACCTGAGCGCGCGGGTGCTGAGCGAATGGCGAGAGATCCCCGCCCTCCGTCGTCTGGTCCTGAGCATCCGCTACCGGAAAAAGGCACGCCGCCTGAAGGAGGTCGGAGAAATGGCTGGGGTCCGGGGGTTGCCCCTGCCCCTCCTGGCCTGGCTGGGGTTGGCTTTGTTGGTTTTGCTCGAATTGCTGTTTCTGATCCCGGGGTTGATCCCGCTGACGCGCCCTTTGGCCGAAGGGGTCGAGGCAGGCGCCTTTGCCTATCGTGGATTGGCGGTATTTGCCCTGGGCGCGCCGGTGGCGCTGGCCGGCCTGCTGTTTTTGCTCCGACCCCGGCTGTCGCCCACCCTGCGGCTGTGGGCCTATTGGGTGTTGTTGGGTTTGGCCATGACCCTGGGCGTCGAGGTAATCGTCGTCGAGGGCGACATCGGGCGGATGAACACGGTGTTCAAGTTCTACCTGCAAGTGTGGCTGATGTGGGGGGTGGCTGCCGCGGCGGCCGTGATCTGGATGCTGCCCCGGCTGCGCCATTGGCGTTCGGGGCAAAGGCTGTGGCTCGGCCTCTTGGCGGCTCTGGTGTTCTTTGCCGCTCTGTATCCACCGCTGGCGGCCTGGGCCAAGATCAACGACCGATTTGACGTCCGCACGGGTACGGGGCTGGACGGGTGGGCCTATATGGAGACGGCCCACTACTATGACCCCAACGGCGGCAGCTACGATCTAAAATGGGATCTGGAAGCGATCCGTTGGCTGCTGGACAACGTGGTGGGCACGCCCGTGATCCTCGAGGGACACGCGCCGGAATACCGTTGGGGGGCGCGTTATTCGATCAATACCGGCCTGCCGACCGTGCTGGGCTGGAACTGGCACCAGCGGCAGCAGCGCGCAGCCGCCGACGATCAGGCCGTCTGGACGCGGGCCAACGACGTGGCCCAGATCTACAACACCGTCAATCTCGACCAGGCGACATCCCTGCTGCGAAAATACCACGTGCGTTATGTCATCGTCGGGCCGCTGGAACGGCTGTATTATCAGGCAGCCGGACTCGCCAAATTCGAACGCATGGCCGCCGAAGGGATGTTACACCCGGTCTTTGACAACGGGGAGGTCACCATCTACCAGGTGACCCGGTAACTGGGATCGGAATCGCGATTTTCGAGCGTCCCGTCCCCAGGGCTGTAACATTTCCCCCGGTTGTGCATCTTTATAAGGAGAGGGTGAACGTCCGTGGGCCCAGCCGACGAGTACGTCGAGTTGTACCGTGAATACCTGCCCCGTATCCTCAACTATATGAGGCTGAGGGTCGATGGCGAGGATCTGGCCCAGGATCTGACAGCGGAGGTCTTTGAACGGGCGATTGCACGGCAAGCTACGTTGCGCAAGCGAGAGGCCTTTGGCGCCTGGCTATTTCGGATCGCGCGCAACACAGTGGCGGCCTACTATCGCACACGGAAGAAGACGTTGGGCTTGGACGAGGTGGAAGAGCAGGCAGCACCCACGTCCAATCCAGTCCAGACTGTCATTCAGCGCGAACAGGTGGACCGCATGCGCCAGGCATTGTCGACCCTATCGGAGCGGGAGCAAGAGATCATCCGCCTCAAGTTCGGGGGCGGGTTGGGCAATCAAGAGATCGCCCGGTTGCTGCGGCTGAGGCCGGGCCATGTAGCCGTCCTCCTCTATCGAGCGCTGCGCAAGCTGAGGTCCCTGCTCCAGGACGAACCCGATTTCCGGCAAGGCGCGGATGGGGTGTGAAAAAGATGACACGATCAGAAGAGCGGGCGCGAGCACAACAAATTTCGGCCCTGGTGGACCGGTTGATCGCCGAGCCCGGCATGGATACGCCGTCCCTCGACGCAGAAGACACCGGCGTGTGGGCGGCGGCCCGGGAACTGGCCCGCCTGCCCTTATTGCTGGGGCCGGTGAGCCCGGCGCTGGAGCAACGGGTCATGAGCCGCATCCAGTCGGCGAGGGCCACAGGCCAGAGAACGCCCCGCTACCGCCTGAGCTGGGCGGCGGCGGGCCTGGCGACGGCCCTGGCTCTGGCGCTGATTCTGTGGATCACGCCCCTGGGACAGACGGCGGTAGCCAGCTTTTTGGCCGTCTTTCACCTGGGTCAGACGGAAGTGCGGATTACGCCGGCCAATACGCAGGCGATTCGGGAAGCCACCGCAGCAGTGGGGCGCTCTACCCTCGAGCGCTACGCCTCGCTGGAAGAGGCTCAGGCGCGGGTGCCGTTTGCACTGGTGCAGCCCGCCTACCTGCCATCGGGCTATCGCCTGCGCGATATCAAGAGCTACACCTATCCTGATTTGCCGGCCTGGCTCCCCCAGCCTTTATTGGCAGAACTGGTCTATGAGGACGAACAGGGCAGGCAGATGTTCTTGCAGATCTATCCGATCCTGTTGGGCGAGCAGGCCAGTATTTCGGGGCTCAATCTTCAGGCCAAGCCCATCCAAGACATACAGGACGTGACTGTTGGGGGACAGCCGGGTGTGCTGCTGCAATTGGGACAGGAACGCGAAGAGGCTGGCTGGCAACAAGTGATCTGGGAACATCAAGACCTGATCTTGGCCCTGACCGCCACCGGCCTGGACACGGCGGAGTTGTTGCAGGTCGGCGACTCGGTGCGCTGAACGCTGGACCAAAGAAACAGGGAAACAAGGATGCTGGTGGTCGTTGTTTGGTGGGTGTGGATGCAAGTTATCGGGCTGGCAGCGCTGCCGCTGGCCTATCGCTTCTTTCGAAGGCTGCCAGAGCGGGGCTATGTCTTTGCCCGGCCCCTCGGGCTGCTGCTGACGACCTACATTCTCTGGTTGGGCAGTTCGCTGGGGGTGCTGCGCAACAGCCTGGGTGGGGCGTTATTCAGTATCGGGGCCGTCGCTGCCGTGTCCCTCTTCTTTTACCGGCGGGGGCTCCCCGAGGACGATCCAGGGCTGCTCACCTGGCTGAAAAGCCACGGTCGACTGGTAGTAGCCGTCGAGCTGCTCTTTGCCGGGGCATTGGCGTTGTGGGCGCTGCTGCGCGCCTACAGCCCGGAGCTATTGACCTCGGGCGGCGAAAAGTTCATGGAGATCATGTTCCTGAACAGCATTGGCCGCAGCGAGTACTTTCCCCCGCACGATGCCTGGTTGAGCGGCTATGCCATCAGCTACTACTATTTCGGCTATGTGATGATGGCCATGCTGACCCGCCTGTCGGGATTTGCCGCCCACATCACCTTTAACGTAGCTGTCGCCTCGCTGTTCGCCCTGACCTGCACCGGAGCCTTTGGTCTGGTGTACAACCTGGTCAAGGGCTTTTTGCAGACGGAAAAAGCGGCGGGCTCAACCCGCCCGGCCGCCAGTCCTATCGGCTGGGGATTGCTGGGCTCTGTGTTGGTGGCCGTCATGGGCAACCTGGAGGGCTTTTTGGAGGTGCTGTACAGCGCCCGGCTGCTGCCCGAGGGGTTCTGGCGCTGGCTGGACATCCAGGACATCAACGGACCCTTCGTCGCTGGAGGGGCCGCCAGTTGGATCCCCACCCGCAGCGGTTGGTGGTGGTGGCGCGCCTCGCGGGTGATCCACGACCTGGACCCTCAGGGAAACTCGATGGGCATCCAGCCCATTGACGAATTCCCGGGATTTAGCTTTTTGCTGGGCGATATGCACCCCCACGTCCTGGGATTGCCCTTTGTGTTGTTGGCGCTGGCCCTGGCGCTGAACGTCCTGCTGGAGGGGCTGGCGCGGGCGGAGGAGCCCTGGGAGGAAGGGCGATGGTGGGACCCCATCAGGCGGCTGCCCTTGCTGGTGCCCCTGTGTCTGGGAGCCCTCGGCCTGTTGAACACCTGGGACGTGCCGATCTATTGGCTGGTGTTCGTGGCCGCCTATGGATTGGCCCTCTGGGAGCGCCGGCAGCGGTGGGATTGGGCGTTTCTGCGCGATGTGGGCGTGACCGGCCTGTCGGCCGGGGTGCTGGGGCTGCTGCTCTACCTGCCCTTCTACATCGGCTTTCAAACGCAGGCAGGCGGAGTGCTGCCCACACTCTACGTGGGCACGCGATTCCGTCAGTACTTTGTGATGTTTGGCCCGTTCCTGGTGGCCATCGCCGGCCTGTTGCTGGCGCTCCTCTTGCAGTTGCGGAAGGATGTGGCGGGGCGAAAATGGTTGAGCCGTTGGGCCGGCTGGCTGGCCGCGTTTATCCTCCTGCCCACCGTCCTCATGGGGCTGATTGCAGCGGTGCTGCTGCTGACCCCGGGAGGGCGCGAGATGCTGGAAGGCATCCGCCGCATTCCTGCCGTGTACGAGATCGTAGGCGAATCCTCGTGGCCCACAGTGCTGGCCCAGTTGGCCATGGTCAAGCTGCGCACCTGGGTGATGCCTTTGGTGGTGGCCCTGATGGCCTCGCTGGGGGTTGTCCTGCTCCAGCTCTCACCCCGGCCCTCCACTGAACGCGGCGACAGACATCACGCCAGCGTCCGCTTTGTCCTGATTCTGGCTGTGGTGGGGTTGCTCCTCACCCTGAGCGTCGAGTTTGTGTACCTGGTCGACAACTTTCGGGTGCGGATGAACACCATCTTTAAATTCTATTTCCAGGCCTGGGTGTTGATGGCCATTGCCGCCGCCTTTGCCGTCTTTTGGCTGAGCCGCGGCAAAGGTTGGCTTCGCTCGGTGGCCCTGGGAGGCTTTTGGTTGCTGTTTGCCATGGCGATGGTCTATCCCGTGTTGGGCAACATCCGCCGCGCCGAGGATTTCGCCAACGCCCCGCGCCTGGACGGCACAGCCTACCTGCAAACGGCCCAACCCGACGATTATGCGGCCATTGCCTGGCTGAATGAGAACGTGCCGGTGGGCGGACCGGCGCCGGTGATCCTGGAAAAACCGGGCAAGGGCGGCAGCTCCTACGTGTACGAGGGCCGGGTGTCGGCCCTCACCGGGCTGCCGACGTTGCTGGGTTGGGCCGGCCATGAGGGCCAGTGGCGTGGCAGCTACGAAATACAGAGCAGCCGCGAACCCGATATCGACGCCATTTACAATGGGTTTGACGTGGAAGAGGCGAAAGCGCTCCTCGACAAATACGATGTGACCTACGTCTATGTGGGTCCACTGGAACGCAGCGAGTACGACCCACGGGCGCTGGAAAAGTTTGCCCGGTTCATGGATGTGGTCTATCAGCAAGGGAGTGTGACGATCTATCAGGTCCGCAGGTAAAAAGGACAATCCGAGATCAGGCGAGTGGAAGCAAATGGTTGATGAGTTGACTTTTCTGGAAGGGGAGTGGAAAGAGGCGCCCCCCAAGGTGATCGTGACGGTGGAGCGCGCGGCCTATGGCGCCTTGGCCCTACTGGCGGCAGCGCTGCGCTTTTTCCAGTTGGGGGTGCGCCCTCTGTCAGAAGGGGAGGCCGTGCAGGCGCTGACCGCCCATCGTTTTGTCCAGGGCGCCCTGGACGTCGCCCCGGCGGGCACCTTGCCGGCGCTGTTTACCGGCAACGTGGTGGGCTTTACCCTGTTTGGCGCCAACGACGCCGCCGCCCGTTGGCTGCCGGTGGTGGCGGGTGTCCTGCTGACGCTGCTGCCCTTGGGATTGCGCCACCGATTGGGCCGTGGCGGCGCCCTGGCGGCCTCGCTGTTCCTGGCCGTGTCGCCCTCTGCGGTGTTCTACTCTCGGAGCCTCGATGGCTCGATCCTGGTGGCGGCGTGCAGCCTGGCGTTGGTGGTGGGCCTGATCGGGTATTTGGACGGGCGCCGACCCGTTTCCCTTTATCTGGCAGCGGCAGGGCTCGGTTTGGGGTTGACCAGCGGGCCGGCCTTCTATACACTCCTCTTGATCCTGGGCCTCGTGCTCCTGTTCCTGATTGCCGCCAAGGGACTGCACGGGCTGGAAGGGGGCTGGGCGGCGCTGACCGACGCCTGGCAAGAGGCTCGGGAGGACGAAGGGTTGCTCCCTCGGGCAGGAACGGTGCTGGGCGCGACCCTGGGATTGGCCGCGACCACGTTGGTATTGCATCCGGCTGGGCTGGGCCACACTGCCGACCTGATCGGCGCCTGGGTCCAGGGCTTTGGGCCGAACCCCGGCGGACCGCCGCTTATCTACCCGTTCCTCCTGCTCCTTCGCTATGAGCCGCTGATCGTGCTCTTGGGGTTGGTCGAAGGGATGGCAATGGGATTCGTCCGCCGCCGAGATCCCCAAGGGGAGCGGCCCGGGGAACCGGTATCCGAGTTCCCCCATACGACGGTTCTGGCTCTGTGGGTCCTTCTGGCAACCCTCCTGATTGCCGTTGCCGGGCACCGACCGGCGGGCCATGGGCTGCTGGTCGTCGTGCCCCTGGCGCTGCTGGCCGGGCAGGGCGTGGAGCGTGCCGTACGCTGGCTGACCGGGCGGGATCTCTGGTCCCTGGGCTCCCTGGTCGCTGCTGTGGGGCTCGGCCTTTTGATCTTTGTCTACCTTCAGGTGACAGCCTACAGCAAGGCAAGCCCTGCCTCCACGGTCATGGTCGGCGATATCGCTCTCTATACGACCACCACATACTGGGTGCTGGCTGCGGTGGGCCTGGGCCTGATGGTCGCCCTGGGAGCGCTGGCCTGGGCCTGGCGGGGGCGGGACCTGGTGTTGGCGGCAGGCTGGCTGATCGCCGTCGTGAGCCTGGGGATGTTTGGCTTGCAGGCGATGTGGGGTGTGAACGTCGATCATGCGGCCGATGCTCGCGAGTTGATGCTGCTCCAAAGCACAGCGCCCGAGATCAAGGCCTTTGTCGCCCAGGTTGAGAAACTGTCCTGGGACCAGGCTGGCGATGTTCACACGCTGCCGATTACGGTGTCGGCCGATACGGGTCCGGTGGTGGCCTGGTATCTGCGCGACTGGAAGAACCTGTCTTTCGTGCAGAGCCTGGCAGAGCCGCCCGACACGGTCGCAGCCGTGACCCTGGCGGCGCAAGACCTGCCCATTGGCGAGACCTTTCGTGGGCAGGGCTATCCATTGCGCACCCACTGGCTGCCCTGGGGGATGTGGGGACAGGATCTAATCCGCTGGTTGCTATTTACTGAGGGCACGCTGCCCATCGTGGATCAAAAAGTGGTACTCTGGGTTGCCAGCGAGCCCTAGCCAGGCCAAGAGTTTTCATTTATAGCACTTGATGAGGGTACGTGGATTATGGAACCTGTGGAAAAAACGGCGTTGCTGGATCGCTCCTTGTCCGAACTCCTGAAACCCAGTTGGGAAAAGGCGATCTATTTCGTCCTCTTTTTGTTGGCCGTGGCCAGCCGCTTCTGGGATCTGGGAGCGCGGGCCATGAGCCACGATGAGAGCCTGCACGCCCTCTACTCCTTTTATCTGTACGAAGGGGGCGGCTACACGCACAATCCGATGATGCACGGGCCGTTTCTGTTTCACGCCAATGCGCTGATCTATTTCCTCTTTGGCGACAACGACTTTACGGCCCGGATCGTGCCTGCCCTCTTTGGGGTGTTCATGGTCATGAGCCCGTTGCTGCTGCGCCGCTGGCTGGGACGCACCGGAACGATGATCGCCTCGATCCTGTTGCTGATCTCCCCCTCGTTTCTCTATTACTCCCGCTATATCCGCAACGACATCTATATCACCGTTTGGACCGTGCTGTTGATTGCCGCACTGTTCCATTTCCTCGAAAGCCGCAATCCCAAATGGTTCTATCTGGGCGCGGCTGTGTTGATGCTGTCGCTGGCGACCAAAGAGAATGCCTACATCTTTGGCTACATCGGCGCGTTGTTTATCCTCCAGGTCTATTTGTGGGAAAAGGTGAGTGCACAGAAACAGAACCTGCTTTATATCGGCAGCGGAGTGGTCAGCGTGTTATTGCTCGTGGGCGCCTATCTGTTGGGCCGTCCTTCGGCTGAGGCTGTGGAAGGGGCCCAGGGCGTCTCGGGAGCGCTCAAGATGGGTCTGGCCCTCTTGACCGTGGTGGGCGGATCGATCCCGGCTGTGTTGCTCGGCTCAAGCCTGATCCACTCGCGGCATCCTGAGCCAAGCAGCATCGAAGAGGCCGTCCGCTCGCTGAACCGGCGGCACTGGCTGATCGCCATCCTCATCATGTTCGTGATCTATGCCCTGCTGTTTACTACGTTCTTTACCAACCCTGTGGGGTTGGGGACCGGCATCTTTGGATCGATCAGCTACTGGCTGGCGCAGCAAGAAGTCCAGCGTGGAGGGCAACCCTGGTACTATTACTTTCTCGTACTGACCATGTACGAGTTTGTTCCCTTTCTTTTCGGCCTGGCAGCCACGGTGTATTATATCATCCGCGGCCTGCGGCCCAGCCGCGAGAGGGGAGAAGAGGACGAGCCGGTTTCTCGCGCGCCGGCCTGGCTCGTGGACGAATCGAATCGGCGCTTTACCGCCTTTCTGGTCCTGTGGGTTATCAGCAGCCTGTTCATCTATGGCTGGACCGGCGAAAAGATGCCCTGGCTCGTCGTACATCCGACCCTGCCCCTGCTGGTGATCACAGCCAAGTTCACCGGTGAGATCCTGGAACGCGTCGATTGGAGAGAGATAGGACGGCGCGGGGGGATGGCCTTTGCCCTCTTGCTGCCGGTGACGCTGTTTGGGTTGTACACCCTGATCAAGTTGCAGCCCCTTCAGGGGCTGTCCCTCTCCAAGTTACAGGAGACGGGGAGCTGGTTCACGGCGCTGTTTGTGACCTTGCTCCTGGTCGGTCTGACCGGGCTGGCCTACCGGCGGTTGGGGCGCCGCTATGCCCTGGCGACGGTCCTGGCAACGAGCCTGGTGTTCCTGTCCCTGTTCACCGTACGGTTTGCCTGGATGGCCGCCTTTATCAACTATGATTACGCGACCGAGTTGCTGGTCTATGCCCACGGCGGCGCCGACGTCAAGCCAACCATGGACGAAATCGCCGATATCTCGAATCGGTTGGTGGGCGACAAGATGATCAATGTGGCCTACGACAGCGACGTCTCCTGGCCCCTGGAATGGTACATGCGCGAGTATCCCAACCGCCAGTTCTACGGCGACACCCCCACCCGCGAAAAACTCGATGTACCGGTGATTTTGGCCGGCGACAAGATCGATGCCAAGGTTCAGCCCTTTGTGGGCGACCGCTATTACCGCTTCAAGCGGCGGCTGGTGTGGTGGCCCAACCAACAGTACATGGGGCTCACCTGGGAACGGATCTGGAATATCCTTTCCAGCCCGGAAAAACGCGAGATCCTATGGAAGATCCTGTACTTCCGCGAGTACCCGCGCACCCCAGACGACTGGTACCACGTCCATAACATGTACCTCTACATCCGCAAGGACGTCGCCCAACAGCTTTGGGATTTCGGGGCCGCGCCGCCCGAAGCCTTTGAACTTCCGTCCGATCCCTACGCCGAAGCCCATCTCAATTTGGGCACGAATGGGGTGTGGGGCGCTGTGGGGATGGAACCGGGCCAGTTCAACCACCCCCGCGGCCTGGCCCTGGGCCCCGATGGCCATCTGTACGTGGTGGATTCGGATAACCACCGGGTGCAGGTGTTTGACCCCGACGGCCATCTCGTGCGCCAGTGGGGGAGCAACTGCAACCTGGCGACCGGCGTGGGCTGCACCGATCTGGAAGGGAACGGGCAATTCCAGGAGCCGTGGGGCATCGAGGTGGATGGCGCCGGGCGGGTGTATGTGGCCGACACCTGGAACCATCGGGTGCAGGTGTTTGATTCCGACGGCACCTTCCTGACCAAATGGGGCACCTATGGTCAGACCGTCAACGCCTCCGCGCTGCTCTACGGCCCACGGGACATTGCCGTGGATGGTCAGGGACGGGTGTTTGTGACCGACACCGGCAACAAGCGGATCGTGGTCTATGACGAGCAGGGCAACTATCTGGCCCAGTGGGGCGAAGAAGGCTCTGAACCCGGGCAGTTCCGGGAACCGGTCGGCCTTGCTACAGACGCTGAGGGCAACATCTATGTGGCCGATACCTGGAACCAGCGGGTGCAAATGTTTGGTCCCGATCTAGAGTTTGTGCGCGAGTGGCCCGTGGAAGGCTGGTTCGGCGAATCGGTGTTGAACAAACCCTACCTTACCGTAGACGCCCAGGGTCGCGTGTATGTCACCGATCCAGAGGGCTATCGGGTGGCTGTGTTCGCCACAGACGGAACGCTGTTGGCCACCTTTGGGCAGTACGGGTATGACGAGAGTTCCTTTACGCTACCGACGGGTATCACCGTCGATGGATCGGGTCGCATCTATGTGAGCGATTCGGACGGACAACGGGTGATGAGGTTCGTCCCGTTGCCCTAAGGGAGAACCTGCGAAGCAAAAGCCGTGGCGGCCCGAACGATTCGGACTGTCACGGCTTTTTTTGTACAAAGCGGAGACGTGCTCGGCCGGGCGCCCGAATGTCCGCCGGCCCACTCAGGCCAATTGATCGACGTTGAACCCAGCCGGCAACAACTCATCGATGGTAAACGTGCGCGCCTGGCCCTCCAGATCGGCGACGATCACCGTCAGATCGCCCTCGGACCCGGCAAACTCGCGGAGGATCTGGCGGCAGGCGCCGCACGGTGTGGCGCCCGTGGCAGTCACGACGGCAATCGCTTCAAATTCCCGCTCGCCTTCCGAGACGGCTTTGGTCACAGCCGTTCGTTCGGCGCAGGTGGTCAGGGGGTACGCGGCATTTTCCACATTGCAGCCGGTATACACCGTACCCGAGCGCCCCAGGAGCGCGGCCCCCACGGGGAAATTCGAGTAGGGCGCATAGGCCTTTACCCGGGCCTGCCGAGCCTTTTCTATCAGATCCTGGTATTTCGATTGGGTCATTTGCCGTTTCCGTGGCCCGATTCGTCCTTCTCTTCCTCAGGGGGCGGGGTATGCCGCTGCACACGCACCTTTTGGATGCGGCGCCCCGCCACCGATTCGACGGTAAAATCCAGATTGTCAAAGGTGACCCGATTGCCCACGCTCGGCACGCGGCCCAGCGAGGAGAAAATGAACCCACCCAGGGTATCGCTTTCGCCGGTCGGGATCTCGATATCCATCAGCCGGTTCAGGTCATCCAGGTCGACACGCCCGTCCAGGAGGTACTCGTTTTCGTCTACGAACTCGATGAAGGGCTCCTCGCTGTCGTACTCGTCCTGGATTTCGCCCACAATTTCCTCAAGCAAATCCTCAATGGTCACCAGGCCCGCCATGCCGCCATATTCGTCCACGACGATGGCGATGTGCACTCGGCGCTGCTGCAAGTCGAGAAGCAGGTCGCTGGCATTTTTGGTCTCGGGGATAAAATAGGCTTCGCGCAGGATCTCGATGAGGGGCACATCGACCTGGCCGTTCCGCAGGTAGGGCAGCACATCCTTGGCGTAGAGTAGGCCCATCACGTTGTCAATGGTGTCGCGGTACACGGGAATCCGCGAGTGCCCGGCCTCCATGAGGACATCCAGCGCCTCCAGCATGGGCGTCGTCACGTCGACGGCAACGACATCGATACGGGGCACCATTACCTCGCGGGCCAACGTGTCGGCAAGATTGAGAATCGAGTAGATCATCTCGGCTTCTTCTTCGGGGATGACGCCCCCCTCTTCGCCAGCATCGACCATGGTTTTGATCTCTTCCTCAGTGACAAAGGGCATGCTACTGGTCAATTGCAGGCCAAACACTCGAGAAATGCTCAAGGTAACCCATTCCATCAGCCGGATGACGGGCATGGTGATGATCGCCACGATCGACAAGGGGGGAGCCAGTAAGAGGGCCAGTCGCTCGCTGTGTTGGGTAGCGATAATCTCGGGCACCAACTCGGCCAAAAGCAGCATAAACACCGCCGTGCCAAACACTACCAGGGTAAAGGCGACTGAATAGCTGGCGGTGCCCAGCCACTTTCCCAAGGTGACTGCCAATTGGGGCGCCCACGTGGTGGCGACTACCGCTCCCGCAAAGAAAGTGGTCAGCATCATCCCCAACTGGGTCGTCGCCAGAAGGCGGTTGGAATTCTCGGCGAGGCGCTCGGCCGTACGCGCCGAGCCCAGGCCTTCCTCGACCAGTTGTCGCAATCTTGGCTTGCGCACATTGATCAAGGCAGCTCGGGCCATGGTCAGGAACGCATCCACGACCATAAGCCCCAGCAGCAAAAGGGCTTCCCCTGTCGTCACGCTATTCCACCTCCGGCTCGGTGTCTAGGGGGTTGGCCCGCACCCGGGCGGGAACCCCATAGACCACGCTGCCAGGCGGCACATCATGGGTGACCACCGAACCGGCCCCGACCGTGGCTCCTTTGCCGATTTCAAGGGGGGACACCAACATGGTACCGCTGCCGATAAAGACATCCTGGCCGATGTGCGTTGGGTGCTTGCGCTGTCCATCATAGTTGCACGTGATGGTGCCTGCCCCGATGTTGGTGTTTTCTCCAACTGTCGCGTCGCCCAGGTAGCTAAAGTGTCCCATTTTGACGCCGGGCCCCAGATACGAGTTCTTGACCTCGCCAAAGTTGCCCATGTGGACACCCGGTCCCAGGTGGGCGCCCTTGCGAAGATGCCCAAAGGGGCCGATGTTGCTGCCCTCTTCCATGACGGCCTGCTCGATGACCGATAGCTCCACCCGGCAACTGTCGCCGATGGACGAGTCGCGGATGACAGAACCGCAGCCAATGGTGCAGTCTCGACCGATGCGCGTCTCGCCCTGGAGAAAGGTATTGGGCCAGATGGTGGTCCCGGCCCCGATCTGGACGTCGGCTTGGATGTAGGTCGCTTCCGGGTTGATCAGAGCCACGCCCTGTTGCATCCAGTGCCGATTTATGCGGCGGCGCATCTCGGCCTCGGCCTGGGCAAACTTTTCTTCATCGACGACCGCCAGAACCTGCAAGGGATCTTTGAGCCCCAGAACAGAAACCGCTTTGCCCCGTGCATGTGCGACGTCCACGAGCGCCTCCAGAGATGCCGCGTCCTCGGCGTCGTTGGCCCCATGCTCCAGGGTAGACCACAGCCAGTCGTCGGCAAAGCCGAGCAAGATCTCTGATTCTTGCTGGGCAGGAAGTATCTGAGTCACTGTGGCCTGTTGGGTTTGATGATGGGTCACCATCTTGCGCAGGGTGGCGGCATCGATCAGGGGCAGGTTGCCGCCCATCACCAGGACCGTAGATGCCCGCCCTGCCACCGAAGATGCTTGAGCAAATTCGGCCACCCACTCGACATCCAGGCCGGCTATCGGTTGAAAGAGATCCTGAGCGTCGCTTACTCCCATCAAGACTACCGGTTCGAGGGCGCGAGCCGCATCCAGAACCCAGCGCAACACAGGCCTGCCGGCCACCGAACGGGCCGCCGACAGATTGGTGCCAGTCGCAGGGCCAGATGCCAGAACGATAATCGCTAGATCCAACAGATTACTCCTTGGTCAAATGCAAAACGACCAACAACAATCTCGCGCCAATCGGCGCGGGATTTGCGTTGGTCGTTATGAAAAATTTGGTCACGCAAATATTTTGTAGAATGAGGGTCAGGTCCCTCAGAGGATTGCTCGTCCATCCAAACCTGGCCACAATGGGCCTTGAGTGCCATCCGCCTCGTGTGATATATCCTATTCGCTGAACGAAAGTGTAGCACAAACGGGGGAATTATGCAAATCGCCTGACAGTATGGACACAGGACGAAATGCTTGTGCAATAGGGTGTACAGAATAATGGATAACTCTTGGGCATATTTTGACAGTTTGGTGCATTGATGATATACTTGCTTTTGCTATCAAGCTGTGGCTGAAAGGCCAGGCCCCCCAGTCTAGGCTAAGGAGGTTTGTGTATGAGCGAAGAGGCCGTGCCGTGCGTCCAATCCGCCAGGGGACCGCTTCGGTCTCCCACTCCAACACCCTCTGAGGGTGAATCCCAAATTACTAAGGAGGTTCCCATGTCGTTAGCTCGTGTTGGCCAGGCGGCGCCTGACTTTGAGGCGTCCGCCTACGTAGACGGTGGATTCAAAAAAGTCAAGCTGTCGGACTATGCCGGACAGTGGGTTGTGATCTGCTTCTACCCCGGTGATTTCACCTTCGTCTGACCGACGGAACTGTCGGCCGTGGCCGTCAAGTATCCGGAGTTGCAGGCGCTAGGAGTTCAGGTTCTTTCGATGAGCACCGACAGCCAGTTCGTCCACAAGATCTGGGAGGAGCAGGAGCTGTCCAAGATGGTCAAAGGCGGTATCCCCTTCCCCATGCTGTCCGACGCGGGTGGCAAGATCGGTACGATATATGGGGTATACGATGAGGCCGGCGGTGTCGATATCCGCGGGCGATTCCTGATCGACCCCGATGGCGTAATTCAGTCCATGGAAGTGATGACCCCGCCGGTGGGGCGCAACGTGGCCGAGTTGTTCCGCCAGGTCCAGGCCTATCAGCACGTGCGCGCCACAAAGGGCGCCGAGGTGACTCCGGCCGGTTGGACGCCGGGCAAGCCGGTCCTCAAGCCAGGGCCCGACCTGGTGGGCAAGGTCTGGGAAGTCTGGAAACCGGAATAACCCCATTGGCTCTTTGAGCGTAGATATGCAAAGGACCAGGCGTCATTGCCTGGTCCTTTTTGATCCCTGATTCCCTTCAAGGGATCAGGTCGAGGATTGCAGGGCTGCCTTCAAGGTGTCGTAGGTCATCTGCCAGGTCTCGGGCACCACCCTCATGTTGCCGATGATGGGCATATAGTTGGTATCGCCCACCCAGCGGGGAACGGCATGGAGGTGAACATGTTCTTCGATCCCGGCCCCGGCTGCGTGCCCCAAGTTGGCGCCGATGTTGAACCCTTGCGGCTGCATAGTGGCCCGCAGAGCTGCCAACCCCCGATTCAGGAGAAGCATCATATTGGTCAACGTTTCGGCGTCCAATGCCTCCAGGGTGGGCACATGGTCGTAAGGGACAACCATAAAGTGACCGTTGTTGTAGGGAAAGCGGTTGAGGATCATGAAACACCGCTCTTCACGGAGCAAGACCAGGTTCTCCCGATCATCGGTGGATTGGGCAGCGTGGCAAAATACGCATTCGCCCGACTTGGGCGCCGTCAGGTACTCCAATCGCCAGGGTGACCAGAGGTGTTTCATGAGGCGTTCTCCTTGCTGGGATGCCCTGTCATTGTAGCCCAAAAACGGACCGTGGGCAAAGTTCCAAGTGCGTGTGGCAAGATCCAAAGGGGGGCGAGGGCCAAGCAGATGGCATCAGCCGCTCTCGTTCTTTTCCCGCTGTGGCCGTCGGAAACGCCCTCGGAATTCATCGGCGGGGTACCGATGTTCGTTGACCTGCAGCTTGCCCATCACCGCCGAACTGAGGTCAAGGCCCAAGGCATTGCACAAGCTGAGGCCATAGATGGAAAAGCCCGAAATCCTCTCCGGGCATTGTACTCCAGTTCGATGGGAGTGTCAACCGCAAAAAAACGTTCTTCTGCCCACCCATTTCTTGGGTGGGCAGAAGAACTGGATAATGGAGATGATGGACTCCTTTCAGATGCTAACCTATTATGGCATCTGGAAGCGGAACTCCCACGGCCCAGCTATGCGCTGTTGATCGTCCCCGGGCGAACCGTCATATCCCATCAACTCGGTCACCGTGAGCGTCGCCGCGCCCGACCGGCTGGGAAGAGCGCCAGGATAGATAAGGCGGTGGCATTCCTCGCCCCCCCCGGCTATCTGACCAGCCATTGGGCTCAGAAGATCCTGACCGCCATCTTCGGTGAGCAGCAGCCATTCTCTATTCTCGTCAGGAGGCTGAAAGCAGAGTGTAGCCTGGATTTCCGAAGGAGTGACAACGACTTTCTCTAGCCGGACGGCAATTCCGTTGGCTTCCACCGTCTGTTGAACCTGGATAGTGTGGCCGGTTACGAAAGGGATGCTGAACTCAAACGTAAAGGGGCCAAGAATGTCTCCCTTGGGCAACGGCTCGAGTACCTCCACAATCGGCTCTCCCGGAGCGGGCTGTTCCAGAGGCGGTGGTTCAGGTGCCCCGTTTAATGAGAGCAATTCCTCTTCTGTTGGTGTCGACGGTTGCTTTGACGCCCCCAGGTCGATCGCCAGTTCTTCCAACTCCATCACCCACTGCAAATGCAACTCTTCAGGAGCGCCGGTCAAGGCAGCAGCATCGAAAGCAAGAACGTACGCTCCTTCACCGGGGGGAAGCGAAACGTCGAAAAGATCGGATTGGCCTGTTACCCCAAGACCAAATGTCTGGGGAAAGACAGTACCGGTCGAGTCGGTCAACGTCAGATGGCGCGCTGCGTATCGCCGTCGGCCATCGGTATCCTGGATGGAGAAGCCAATGATGATGCGGTTAGCGTCCGCATAAGCCCGCGCCAGGGTAACGGTGACCCCATCACTCGTATAGCTCAGGGCAATCTCCTGAACCAGGTGCGCCTCATCGATCGATTTCAGTCCCGCCTCTTGCTGGAACAACCCTCCGATAGCAGGGGAGAGGGCATAAGCCCCGGCTCCAAAGGCCAGGATCAGGACAAGGCACAGGGAGATCTGACCAAGGCGGGTGGTGGGTATCAGGCGCCGTATGGTTCGGCGTCTTTGGGGCTGCATTTGTGCTTTGATCGCCGGCCACAGATCCACGCTGCTATCGGGCACCTCCTGCCTGGCGATTTGCTGCAATGCATCCTTGATTTGCTGTTCTTTTCCCTTCATCTTTCTACCTCTCTTTTTTCTACCTCTCTTTGTTTCACGTGACGACCCGGCAGCGAAACCTAGCCTTCGAGCCTCACTTCCGATAATCGGACTCGAGGGGCGCAGTGTGCAAGAGCGCCCGTAGACGCTTGCGCGCCGCATGCAGACGCCATTTGATCGTGCCTGTCGGGCAAGACCAATGTTCGGCCATATCGGCTTCGCTCCAGCCCAGATAGTACCGCTGTACGATGGCGCCACGCTGTTCAGGTGGGAGGTGGCTCAATGCGGCCCGAATGGCCTGTTGAACCTCCAGTGCCTCGACTCGATCGCCCGGTCCCGGGTTCGGATCGACCAAGAGGTCAGCAAGGACGATTTTCTCTTCCCCAGCCTCGCCTTCCAGCGAGACGAACCGTGTACTACGCGATGCGGCTTTGATGGCGTCGTTGACGACGATCCGTAAGAACCAGGGACCAAAGGGACGGTTCGCATCGAACTGGTTGATGCGCTCAGCAGATCGCAGAAATGCTGTCTGGACAACGTCCTCAGCTAGATCCCGGTCCTGAGTAATCAGGTAGGCCGCTCGTAGGGCTTGCACCTGGTATGCGCGCACCAATGCCTCCAGTCCTTTGATATTCCCTCGCTTTAGTTGTTCGATGGCTTTTTGCTCGTTCATTGGTTCTCTCATACGTTTGGGATCCCTCTATCTATACTATCCGCGAGTGGGCAAAAAGGTTTGAAGGAAAGTAGTGTGAATTGGCATTGAGGGTACGAGGTAGGCCTTTGCGGAAAACTTGGAGGCCGTTGGTTTTTGTGTTACAATGCACCCATGTTTGAAGTCGTGTTTTTGGGTACGTCGGCGTCTGCCCCCTCGATCCGGCGAGGGCTGCCGGCTGCCATTGTTCTCCACCGGGAGTATCGCTTTCTCGTCGATTGCGGGGAAGGCACCCAGCGCCAGTTGCTGCGCAGCGGCCTGGGCTTTCGCCGCCTGGACAAGATCCTGCTCACCCACGGGCACCTGGACCACATCCTGGGCCTGGCTGGCCTGGCATCCACCTTTTCCCGCTGGGAGATGATCGACAAGATGGAGATCTATGGCGGCAAATGGGCGCTGGATCGGGTCGAGGATCTGATGCGTGTCGTCTTTGGGCGCCACCGCCCGCCCATCAAGATATCGTTGATCGCCCTCGAGCCGGGTGTCGTGATGGAGGACGATCTATTTCAGCTCCGCGCCTTTCCGGTCACCCACCGAGGACCCGGCAACTTTGGTTTTGTCTTTCAGGAAAAGGCCCGGAGCCCGTTCTTGGCCGAAAAGGCCGAAGCGCTGGGTGTGCCCGCCGGTCCCGAGCGGGCCCAGTTGGTGCGAGGCCAATCGATCGTCCTGTCTGATGGACGCACCATCCGGCCCCAGGACGTGCTGGGTCCGGAGCGGCCGGGCACCAAACTGGTGTTCGTCGGCGACGCGGCGCGGACCGACGACCTCCTCGAACCGGCGCAGGGCGCCGATGCCCTGATCATCGAGTCGACCTACACCAGCCTGGAAGCCGATGTGGCCCGCGAGTTCAATCATCTGACGGCCCGGCAGTCGGCAGAACTGGCCCGCGATGCCGGGGTGGAGCACCTGATCTTGCACCACATCTCTCGGCGTTACGCCGAACAAGAGATCCTGGAAGAAGCCGCCGCGATTTTTCCGGGCGTGGTGGTAGCCCGGGATCTGGATCATTACGAGATCCGCCGGGGAGCGCCCCTCGCCCGGATCGAACGAGACCGGCGTCCCAGCCAGGCCGCTCAGAATTGCGAATGAGGTCGGCGCGACACCCCTGACGGGATGCTCGATGGGGGTGTCGTTTCAGATGGCTATTCCTTGGGTTCCCCCAGATCCTGCACCGCTGTGTGGATGTATTTGTCGCCGATCTCGATCAGCATACGCGGGATTTCGTCGATGATGGGATACTTGCGCCCACAGCCCGATTCCTGGCACACGAGCCACACACCATTCACCAACGTTAACTGACCGGGATCCTCTCCTTCCTTGCGAGTGGGGCCGCTGACACAAGCCGGACAACGAAGGATCTCCAGGAGTTCCTGATTCACCATGTTCTGCCTCCAAGGCCACAAATTTGCAGATTTTGCACGCCGCCATTATAGCATAAAGGGCGACCAAGCTCAATCTGGGGGAACCTTGCAGAGCAAGTGGCCGTCTAGAAGACGGTGTTGACATTCGGAA
>CAYVLO010000005.1:0-31301 GCA_964452125.1 uncultured Anaerolineaceae bacterium
GCGGGCATCCATCTTGCGCCGCACCACGTCTTGGCCGACTTTGCAACAGCCCTGCCCACAGCGCACAATTTGGTTGACAAACCCACTGCCCTGTTGTATAATCGTGAAAGGGTATTTTGTGGTTTTCTTAACAGCCCGAGACGGGACGTCTACTCCACCAAGAGCGAAAAGAGCAGTTTCATCGAACAGCGAAGCAGAAAGGGTACCATGCGCTACGACGAGATTGTGAACAAGGGGTTGCGCATTTTGCGCGATGCCGGCATCGCGCACTGGCTGAACCTGGGCGCAGAGACCCAGTCGCAGAACCGTATCAACCGCGAGTACATGGACTCGCTCACCTTCGAGATGCGGCTCCTGGGCGATGGCAAGTGGGCCAACACCCGCACCTCTCTATTCGGCGTCGATCTCCCCGCACCGATCATGCCTGCCGCCCTGACCGCAAGCCGGGTGATCAACAAGCTGGCCCTATGGGAAGATCCCTGGCTGGAGACCTTTGCCGCCGGAGTTGCCAAGGCGGGATCGATCATGTGGGTGGGCATGAGCACCACCTACGAGCTGCACCGCATCATGGACCAGGGCGCGCCGGTTGTCAAGATTGTCAAACCCCTGGTGGAAAATGTCGAGATCGTGCATCGCATCAAAGACGCCGAGCGGTATGGCGCCGTAGCGGTCGGCATCGACATCGATGCCATGTACCTGGAAAAAGCCTTTGACGAAAAACCGGGGCCGCCCTTCTTTGGCCCCAAAAGCCTTGCCGAGATCAAGTCGTTCCGCCAGGAAACCAGCCTGCCCTTTGTCATCAAGGGCATCCTGTCGGTCCACGACGCGCTGATCGCCCGCGACGAAATCAAAGCCGATTGTCTGGTCGTGTCCAACCACGGCGGCGAGGCCATTGACTATTCCATGCCAATCCTGAAGGCGCTGCCCGAGATCCGGGCTGCCGTGCCCGACATGACCATCCTGGTCGATAGCGGGTTCAAGCGCGGCACCGATGTGCTCAAAGCGCTGGCGCTGGGGGCCGATGGCGTCTGCGTCGGCAACCTGCTGCTCCTGGCCTTTGTGGCCAATGGTGCCGATGGGGTGGCCGACATGCTGGGCATCCTGACCAGCGAGCTACAGCGCAACATGTCGATCACCGGCCCCAAATCGATCGCCGCTATCGAACCGTCGATCCTTCGGACGCTCGGCTAGCGACCGTCATTCGCTGCTTCAAGGGCGAACACACGATGCAAGAACGGCTACAGAATCTCAGAGCACACTTGCTGCACATTCACGACTTGGAAGCCGCCGCGGCGCTGTTGGGTTGGGACCAGCGCTGCTACATGCCGCCTGGTGGGGCCACGGCCCGCGCCCGGCAGATCGCCGTGCTGCAGCGCCTGGCCCACGAGGCCTTCACCGACCCAGCCATCGGCGCCCTGCTCGACGGGCTACGGCCGTACGAGGATAGCTTGGCGTACGATTCGGACGAAGCCAGCCTGATCCGTGTCACCCGCCGCGACTATGAGCGGGCGACGCGCATCCCGCCCGCCTTCAAGGCCGAGTACGACGCCAACGCAGCCACGACTTATCAGGTCTGGATTCAGGCCCGCGCCGAGGACGATTTTGCGCGGGTACGGCCCCATCTTGAGAGGACGCTCGACCTGAGCCGTCGCTATGCCGCCTTTTTCCCCGAGGCCGAGCACCCCATCGATCCGTTGATCGCCATCTCGGACGAGGGGATCACCGGCGCCTATCTATCACAGCTTTTCGGCGTGTTACGGGCCCACCTGGCGCCGATGGTGGCGGCCATCGCCGCCCGGCCCGCGCCCGACGATTCCTTCCTGCTCCAGCGATACCCGGGCGATCAACAGCTTGCCTTTGGGCTCGAAATCGCCCGTCGCTTTGGCTACGACCTGGACCGCGGCCGCCAGGACCTGAGCGGCCACCCCATCAGCACCACCATCACGCGCGACGACGTGCGCATCACCACACGACTGGACGAGCACACTGCCGTCAGCGCTCTTTTTGGGACTATGCACGAGACGGGGCATGCCATCTACAGCCAGAACATCCGCCCCGAGCTATCTGGCACGCCCCTGGGCCACGGCGCGACCGCCGGCGTCCACGAAAGCCAGTCGCGCTTGTGGGAGAACCTGGTGGGCCGCAGCCGCGCCTTTTGGGATTTTTGCTACCCGCGCTTCCAAAGAGCCTTTCCCGAGCAATTGGCCGACGTACCGGCCGATGCCTTTTACCGGGCGATCAACAAGGTCCAACCGGGGTTGTTCCGCGTAGGCGCCGACGAGGTGACCTACAGCCTCCATTGTGCTATGCGCTTTCAGCTTGAAATGGACCTGCTGGACGGGCGCGTGTCCATTCCCGACCTGCCCGCAGTTTGGCGCGAACGATTCCTGAAGAATTTTGGCATTGCACCAGATAACGACCGTGACGGCGTTCTGCAGGAGATGAACTGGTATTGCGGTCGCATCGGCGGCTTGTACCAGCACTTTACGCTGGGCAACCTGATGAGCGCTCAGTGGTTCGAAATGGCAACCGATGCCCATCCCGAGATGGAGGACGAAATAGCTCGGAGCGAGTTCTCTACGCTGCGCCGTTGGCTCACCGACCACATTCATACGCACGGCCGTAAATTCACCATTCCCGAGCTGGTGGAGCGGGTCACGGGAGGTCCGCTGACGGCGGACGCCTATATTTGCTATCTGAAGAAAAAGTACGGGACGCTGTACGGCCTACATTTCGCCTAGGCGGCAATCAATCAAATCTGGAGGCCACAATGCTCGACTTTGAAAACCGTTTGGACACCTTGCGTACCCGCATGGCGGAGCAGAACATCGACCTGTTGTTCCTCACCCCGGGGGCGAACCTGTTTTATGTGGCAGGCATCCCCCATCGCGATCATTACCGCACCGACCACAACGCCTACGGCGACTGGGCCGTCGGCGGTTATTTCGGGCGGGAAGGTGGCCTGGTACTCACCGCTCCACGTATGGGCGGCGAGTATTTCCTGGCCCAGGTTCAGGACAAGCCTTGGTTCGACTCGGTGCGCATCATTGACGAGTCCGAATCGCCCTTGAATGTGATGCGCGAGGTGCTGGGTCACTTTTCCCTCAAAGGCGGCAAGATCGCCCTGGAGGATCACGCCTGGGCAGAGAGTGTGCTGGCCTTTCGCTCGTTGCTACCGCAAGCCGAACTGGTGCGCAGCCTGGAGCTGATCGGCCCCATGCGCGCCATCAAAAGCGACGAGGAATTGGCGCTCATGCGCAAGGCGGGCATGATCTGCGACTCTGCCTTTGAAAGCGCCATTGCCCTACTGAAATTGGGCGTGACGGCCTGGGAGGTCGAGTGCGAGATCGACTATCAGATGATTATGGCGGGAGCCGATTTCAACTCTTTTCCGACCAACGTCCTCTTTTCCAACCCAGACAAGGATCCGACCATGTCGTTGGGCAAGGCCGAACGCAGGCTGGAGCCGGGCGATGCGGTTACCTTTGACTTTGGATGCATCTACCGCGGCTATGCCTCTGACTTTGGGCGCACGGCATTTGCCGGCGAACCCTCGGCCGAGTATGTGCGCATGCACGAACTGGTCCTCAGCGCCCAGCAGGCGGCCATGGCTGTTATGAAGGCCGGCCAGATCACGGGCGCCCAGGCGAACGCGGCGGCCCGCAAGGTGATGGAGGAGGGCGGCTACGGCCCCGAATTTTCTCACCGCCTGGGCCATGGCATCGGCGTCACCGTCCACGAGCCGCCCTGGTTGGACGTGGTCGAGAACACCGTACTGCAAGCCGGCATGACCTTTACCGTCGAGCCCAGCATTCGCATCGCCAACGGCTATCACAACCGGGTCGAGGATGTGATCCTGGTCACTGAGGAGGGTGGCGTGTCGCTGTACGACACCTACCACGAGTTGACCATCGTCGGCTAGGGAGAGTGCATCGCACCCCCACGGTCCGACAAAAGGACGAAAATTGGATGAACTCTGCATATCGTGAACTCGTCGAGCGTTTAAAGACCGTCTATGACCTGTGGTCTGCTTCGGCCGTTTTGGAATGGGACCAGGTCACCTACATGCCGCCCGGCGGCGCCGATGCGCGCGCCCGCCAGGTGCGCACGCTGGGGCAACTGGCCCACGAAGCGTTCACCGATCCGGCCATTGGCCGGCTGCTGGATGCGCTGACTCCCCAGGTTGCAAGTTTGGACGATGGCTCGGACGAAGCCAGCTTGATCCGGGTCACCCGCGACGACTATGAGCGGGCAATCCGCGTGCCTCCGTCGTTCATGGCCGACTATCGCGGCCACATGGCCCTCTCGACTCAGGTATGGGCCCACGCCCGCCCAGCCAACGACTGGGCCGCTGTGCAGCCCTACCTGGAAAAGATGGTGGACCTGACGCAGCAATTTGCCGATTACTTTCCCGGTTATCAAAGCGCCGCCGATCCGCTCATCGACTATTTCGCCCAAGAAGGACTGTCGTCGGCTGAGGTGAGCCGCATCTTTGGCGAGCTGCGCCGGGAGCTGGTGCCCTTGGCTCAAGCCATCGCCGCCCGGCCTGCGGTCGACGATTCCTTTCTATACCAGCACTTTGACGCGGACCAACAACTGGCCTTTGGCATGGAAGCCGTGGAGCGCCTGGGTTACGACCTGACCCGCGGGCGCGAGGATCTGACCCACCATCCCTTTACCACGACCTTTTCCATTGGCGACGTGCGCATCACCACCCGCGTTCGCGAGAACAACCTGCGATCGGCGCTCTTTGCCACACTCCACGAGGCAGGCCACGCGCTGTACGAACAGGGTTGCGACCCGACCTTTGAGGCCTCGCCGCTGATGGGCGGCACCTCGGCAGGCGCCCACGAGAGCCAGTCGCGCCTATGGGAAAACCTGGTGGGTCGCAGCCAGGGCTTTTGGCGGTTCTTTTACCCGCGATTACAGGCCTTTTTCCCTGACCAACTGGGTCAAGTGCCGTTGGACGCTTTCTATCGGGCTATCAACAAAGTCCAGCCGTCCCTTATTCGCGTCGAGGCCGACGAGGTGACCTACAACCTGCACGTCATGCTGCGCTTTGACCTGGAGCAGGACCTATTGGCCGGGCGCCTGAAGGCAGCGGATGCCCCCGACGCTTACAACGCCCGTTTCAAAGCCGACCTGGGCATCTCGCCGCCCGACGACCGCGACGGCGTCATGCAAGATATGCACTGGTTCGGCTACTTTTTAGGAGCAGGCTATCTGGGCTACACCCTGGGCAACATCATGAGCGCCCAGTTTTTCGAGGCGGCCCTGCAAGCCCATCCTGAAATCCCCGACGAAATCGAAAGAGGCGAGTTCGGAACGCTGTTGGGCTGGCTCAAGGAAAACATCTACCGGCACGGGCGCAAGTTCAGCGCGCCAGAACTGGTACAGCGGGTGACGGGCGGTCCGTTGCGCATCGGACCCTACGTGCGCTACCTGCGCAGGAAATACGGGGCGCTCTACGGCATCCAGTGGTCCCCATGATTGCGGGTCGCAACCAACACGAACCCAGATCAATGCCCGCGAAAGAGGGAAAGGGGGTGGTAACCGGCTCGACACGAGGACCGTGCGGAACAAACCGTAGTGCAGGCATGTAGCACCGAAAGAGAACCGAGTACAAAAGGAGGATTTCATGAGTTCCAAGCGTCTGAGTACCCTACTGGCCCTGTTGATGGTCGCCACGCTGATCCTGTCAGCCTGTGGCGCCACACCGGCGCCGCAGACCATCATCCAGACGGTCGAGGTTGAGAAGGAAGTCAAGGTCGTGGAGACGGTCAAGGAGACCGTGATCGTCGAAGGCACATCCCAGGTCGTTGAAAAAGAGGTCGAACGAGTCGTCACAGCAACGCCCGAGCCCCAAATGGCAAAGGGCACCGTTGTAGTCGGCGTCTGGCAAGAGCCCAAGGGCTTGATCTGGAACATCTTTTACGAGGCCCACACCAACGACATCCTCGATTCGATGTACTATGCGCCCATCGGCCTGGACGCCAACGATGAGCTGATCCCCGAGCTTCTGGTCGAAGTGCCTACCGTCGAAAATAGCGGCATCTCCGCAGATGGCACGGTCATCACGCTCAAGTTCAAGGACGGCGTCAAGTGGCACGACGGCCAGCCCGTGACCTCGGCGGATTTCAAGTTCACATGGGAGTTTGTGGTTGATCCAGCCACCATGTCCCAGACCTCGGCCGGTTGGGATCAGATCAAGTCGGTCGACACGCCCGACGACCTGACCGCCATCATCACCTTTGACAAACCCTACGTGCCCTTTGTGGCGGCAGCCCTGACCTTCCCGATCCTGCCCAAGCACGCCCTGGAAGGTGTGGCCGATCCAGGCAACAGCGACTTTGCTCGCAAGCCCCTCGGCAACGGCGCCTTTGTCTTTCAGGAGTGGGTGCCCGGCGACCACATCACCGTCCTGGCCAACCCCGATGCTTTGGTGCCGCCCAAGATCGAAAAGATCATCTTCAAGTTCGTGCCCGACATGAATACCCTGATCGCCCTGCTCCGCACCGGCGACGTGGACATTGCCTATGACTTGCGCGAACTCCAGATCGCCGAAGTTCTCAAGATGAACGGCGTGCAGCCTTTTGTGGTCCCCGGCGTGGCGATCGAGCGCTACTACTTTAACCTGCGCGATCGCAACGACCTGAGCAAGCCCCATCCCATCTTTAGCGACCTCAAGGTTCGCCAGGCCATCGCCATGGGTATGGATCGCTTTACGGCGGTTAGCTCGATCCTGCAGGGGTACGGCGAAGTGGCCGTCACCGAGCTGGACAACCATCCCTGGTTCAACGAAGAACTGAAGCCGGTCCCCTACGATCCGGAAGCGGCTATGGCGCTGCTCGACGAAGCCGGCTGGGTGGATACCGATGGGGATGGCATCCGCGATAAGGATGGCATGAAGCTGAGTTTTGGTCACTCGACGACCTCTGGCAACCAGGTTCGCGAGAACTTGCAGGTGTTCTTCCAGCAGAACCTGAAGGACATTGGCGTCGAAATGATCATCGAGAACCACCCCGCGGCTACCCTGTTCGGCGGCTGCGCCGACAACGGCGTCTTTGGCACGGGCAACTTTGACATGATGGGCTTTACCAACAAGCCAGCCAGCATCGACCTGGTGCAGGAATGGTCGGACTTTTTCCTGTGCGAAGCCGTCAAAGACTGTGCGACCAACCCGGCGGGCAGCAACGCCTGGGGGTACTGCGACGAAGAGGCCAACGAGGCGCTCCTGTGCGCAGTCAATGAGCTGGACGGTGACAAGCGGTTGGACTGCATCAAAGAGGCCCAGAAGCTCATCTATGACGACCTGGTTGCGCTTTATATCTACGACCGGCTGGACGTCTATGCCGCCAACGAGCGCATCGGTGGATTCAACCCGACCGTGTTCGGGAGCTGGACCTGGAACTACACAGACTGGTACATCATCGAATAGTCTGACACGCGCAATCTGAAACCTGGAACTGTGGCGCCTCGCCGGGTAATTGCGGGGCGCCACAGCATCCCTTCCGGGTTTTCCCATCTCCGACTGAGGAGGAAGTCATGACCCGCTTTATTATCAAAAGGCTGATCATATCGATACCGGTACTGTTGGGGATCTCTTTGATCGCGTTTTTCCTTGTGCAGGCTTCCGGCGACCCGATGGCCGTCTATATCTCCAACCCCAACCTGTCGTCCGCCGACATCGAGCGGTTGGAAAAGGCCTATGGGTTTGACAAGCCGGTCTACATACAGTATTTCTACTGGCTGAGCAAAGCGGTAACCGGCGACTGGGGACAGTCTTTCCTGACGCACCAGAACGTCCTGGACATGATCATCCAGCGCCTGGGCAACACCGCCATCCTGATGGTCACTTCTTTTGTCATGACCTTGCTCATCTCGCTGGCTTTGGGCATCTATAGCGCCACCCATCAATACTCGGCCGGAGATTATGCCGTAACAGCCGTCTCTTTCTTTGGCTATTCCATGCCGAGCTTTTGGTTTGGCCTCATGCTTATTATCATCTTTGCGGTCAAGTTCCGGGAATGGGGACTGCCCTATTTGCCTGCCGCCGGTATGTATCCCATTCGTGAAGAACCTTCCTTTCTACAACTGATACGCCATCTGATTTTGCCGGCTACGGTCCTGTCCCTGGCTTCCGTGGCCCGGTACACACGCTATCTCCGCTCCAGTCTGCTGGAAGTGATCAAGCAAGACTATATGCGCACAGCCCGTTCCAAGGGCTTGTCCGAGCGAGCCATTCTGTGGCGCCACGGGTTCAAGAACGCTGTGATCCCCATGATCACGCTCGCCATGTTGGATATCCCCCACCTGTTCAGCGGCGCGCTCATCACCGAGCAGGTATTTGCCTGGCCGGGCATGGGACGAATGTACTGGGAACACGCTGTGTGGGTCGATTACCCTGTGCTGATGGGCATCATTCTGCTGGTATCCACGCTGGTAGTTCTCTGCAACTTGTTGGCGGACATAGCCTACGCCCTGGTCGATCCACGCATCCGCCTGGGGAACTAGAGATAGAAAACTGGATGGTATTGGAGGCAAAACTCATGGCATCAACAACCCAGGCAACCACCCGGGCCGCATCTCCGGCAGTCGACTTTCGCCGCTCGGAAGGCTTGTGGAAGTTGGCTTTTCGCCGTTTCTTGAAGCATCGGGTGGGTGTGGTGTCTACCGTCGTTCTGATCCTGATCGTGGGCGTCATCGTCTTTGGGCCCATGACGTTTGTTACCGAAGACTCGGCCTTTCGTCCCCAGCCAGCCTTGATCAATGCGCCGCCCAGTGCCCAGCACTGGTTTGGCACCGACGAAGTGGGCCGCGACATTTTTGCCCGAACCGTCTACGGGGGACGCATCTCGCTGTTGGTGGGCCTGCTGGCCATGCTGGTCGGCATCACCTTCGGCACCCTGCTCGGCTCGCTGGCCGGCTACTTTGGCGGAACGTTGGACGGAATCATTATGCGTTTCACCGACGTTATGTTAAGTATCCCCGGCATCTTTTTGATCATTGCCCTGTCGGTGTTCATGGGGCCATCCCTGAAGACCATCATCCTGGCCATCGGTTTTCTGAACTGGATGAGCGTGGCCCGCATTGTTCGGGCGCTGTTCCTCACCCTAAAGGAACAAGACTTTGTCCTGGCGGCCCATTGCATCGGGGCCCAAGACACGCGGATCATGTGGTCCCACATCCTGCCCAACGCCATGGCGCCGGTGGTGGTGGCGGCCACGCTGACCGTCGGCTCGGCGATTCTCACCGAGACGGCGGTGAGCTACCTGGGACTCGGCATCCAACCGCCCACTCCCAGTTGGGGTAATATGTTGAAAAATGCTCAGGTGTTGATCTGGTCGGCCCCCTGGGTGGCGATCTTTCCGGGCATGATGATCTTTTTCACCACACTGTGCATCAACTTTATGGGCGACGCGCTCCGCGACGCGTTGGACCCCCGGATGCAGCTCTAGGCTGCGACCCGTGGATACCATCCCAGGCCCGCCGGCCCTCACTGGCGGGCCTGCAAGCGTGAGGAATCACACCATGAACGTATATCAGGAAAAAGGGCAGCAAGCCGTAGACCTGCTCGGCGAATTTGGATTAGATGCCTGGCTTATCTTTGTGCGTGAAACGGCGGAACTCGACGATCCAGTGCTCAAGCTCCTTGGACCTCAACGAGCCGTATGGCCTGCAGCCTTTATCTTTGGGCGCGCCGGCCAGCGGATTGCCATCACCGGCAAGGGCGACGACGAGGGCATCCGGTCGCTGGGCCTGTTCGACGAGGTCATTCCCTACACGCTGAGCATCCAGGACGACTTGGTGCGGGTGCTGACCCAGCTCGACCCCGGGCGCATCGGCCTCAACTACAGCCGCGACGACGTCAGCGCCGACGGCCTGACCTATGGCATGTTCCTGAACCTTCAGGACTATTTGAAGGACACGCCCTATGCCGGGCGGCTGGTCTCGGCCCAGGATTTCGTGGCCGCGCTGCGGGGCCGCAAATCGCCCCTGGAACTAGCGGCTATGCGGCGGGCCATCGCCGTCTCGATGGAGATCTATGACGCCCTGACCGCCTGGCTCAGACCCGGCCAATCGGAAGGGGAAATATTCGAGTTTGTGCAAGATCAAGTCCGCGCGCGGGGTGTTGACTTTGGATGGCCCGCCAGTGGCTGTCCCAGCCTGAACGCCGGCCCCGATTCGCCCTGGGGACACGCTACGGCCTCGGGCGACGTACGCACGGCGCAAGGCCAGACGCTCAACATGGATTTTGGGGTCAAAGTGGATGGCTATGGCTCGGACAACCAGCGGGTCTGGTATTTCCTGCGCGACGGCGAGACTCGAGCGCCGGCCGAGGTTCAGCGCGTCTTTGACGCGGTCGTGAACGCCATCCAGGCAGCAGCCGATTTTGTGCGGCCCGGCGTTCTGGGTTGGGAGGTAGACGCGGTAGCGCGCAAGGCCATCACCGACGCCGGATACCCCGAGTACCCCCACGCCCTTGGCCATTCAGTGGGTCGCCATTCGCACGACGGCGGCGTGGGCTTTTACCCGCGCTGGGCGCGCTATGGCGCCAAGCCTTACGGGCAGATCTATGAAGGCGGCGTCTTTACCCTCGAACTGGGCATTCGCTCTGAATTCGGCTACATCGGTCTCGAAGAAGAGATCCTGATCACGGCCGACGGTTGCGAATGGCTCTGGCCCCCACAGAAATCGATCATTCTGATCCCACCCAGATGAGACCCAGCGAGGCCGCACTGAGCAGGGACCCTAGCACAGGAGAACCGGGAGAGACAATCATGACCAAGCTACACAATCCGTTTCAATCACAACCCAGCCCATGGCCCGAGATCCGCAAGCAGCGGATCGCCAAGCTGCTGCCCGAAGCCATGAAGCTTTCAGGCATCGACTGCTGGCTGATGGCTTGTCGTGAGAACAACAATGATCCGCTGGCTCTGCATGTGGGCGGCGAGAACGCCGGAGCGACGGCCGTTTTGATGTTCTTCCTCAAGGGCAACCGGGTGGAATCGGTGGCCCTTTCGCCCTGGGGCGAGTCAATGGCCCTGGCCGAATTGGGAGTGCACGATCAGGTCATCGAGTTCGAGCGTGGCGCTAACGTCTGGCCTCTGGCTGCCCAGCAGCTCCAGGCTGCCAACCCCAAAAAGATCGGCGTCAACTGCTCGCCACGGCCCATCTCCGATGGCTTTTCGTGGACCCAGCGCACGGCGCTGGAAGGCGCGCTGGGCCCCGAGCTATCGTCGCGGCTGGTGTCGTCTGACGATCTGGTGGCCGAGTGGCTGTCGGTCAAACTGCCGGAAGAGATCGAGATCATGCGCCAGGCTGGCAAGTTGACCGTCGAACTGGAACTGGACGCCTACAGCACCGTCATCCCCGGCAAGACGCGGGATTGCGACGTGGCTCGTCACATCAAGGCGCGCATGGCCGAGCTGGGCGTAGGCGATTCCTGGTCGCCCGATACCAACCCCAACGTCAACTCGGGGTTTCCGCGGGGCCATTCTGGGCCCAGCGAAAAGGTGATCGTGCCGGGTGACTTTATTCAGACTGATTTCGGCATCAAGGTCTTTGACATATGGTGTACCGACTATCAGCGCTTTGCCTACGTCCTGGCGCCCGGCCAAACCGAGCCGCCCCCCGAAGCGCTCGAGAAATGGAAGAACGCCGTCCGCGGCAGTCGCATCGTGCGTGAGACGATGCGGCCAGGCATCCGCGGCTATGACGCCGACAAAGCCCAACGAGACTGGATGGAAGAACGTGGTTCACTCCCTGTCAAGTGGGGAACAGGCCATCCAGTGGGCTATTGGGCCCACGACATCGGGCCGTACCTCACCGGAGGCCAGTTTGCCGACCCACCCGCAGAATCGCTGCGGCTCTTGCGTCCCGGCCAGACCTTTGCCTACGATGGCTTTTTTAGCTGGGAGGTGGACCACGATGGTGGCAAGGCTGCCAAGATGATTTCGGTCGAAGAGATGGTCGTCGTGACCGATACCGGAGCCGAATACCTCATCCCGCCGCAGGACGACCTGATTTTGATCCGATAGGAATTGTGAGGTATCATCCATGCGCTCGCTGTACCATGGACAGGGAAATCGCCATCCCCTGCTGGTTGAGTCACTCGGGAGGCTCATAAGCAAGTTTGTGCCTCTTGGCAAGGCATGTACAACTCGAAAAAGTGACGGGAGCGCATGAAAAAACCGACTACAAGAATCGTGATGCATAGCTACCCAGGCATGGTGGCCATCATCACTGCCCGCTGGAACGGCAAGCAGAATGTGATGGCCGCGGGCTGGCACTCGTTTATCTCGATGGAACCGCCCATCTATGGCGTGGCCATTGCCAAAGAGAGGTACACCCACCACCTTGTCAAAGGATCGGGCGTCTTTGGCGTGCAGTTCCTGCCCGCCCAGCGCACCGAGTGGATCCAGCAGGTGGGCGTGTGGAGCGGCGAGGAGATGGACAAGTACGCCGCCATCGGCATGGGTTTTGACCAAGCTCTGAATATCGATGTGCCGCTGTTGACTGATGCCTATATCGCGTACGAATGCCGCGTCCTTGACATACAGTCCTATGGCGACCACGAGTGGTTTGTGGGCGGGATCGTACAATGCCACCGCGATGACGATCTGTTTCTACCCAACGGACAACCCGACTTTGAGCGGCTCGAAATCCCACTCTACCTTGGACGTTCCGAATACCTGGTGCTCGATCCCCATGTACGCCGCAAGCGACATATTTTAGTGACTGACTAGGGCGAAATCCAGGCACCCATCTCGATCGCCAAAGGAGATTGAGCATTTTGTCATCTCTTTCCGTACGAGTCCGCCAATTGTTGGTCAGAAAAGAGCTTGTTTCCGCTTTTGCGATGATCTTTATCGCGGATCTCGTGGTCGGTATCTTTTCACCTACCTTTGCCCTTTTCGCCGCCAGCCTGGGCGCCTCAGCGACCCTCATCGGCCTATTGAGTAGCACAGTGGGGATGACGCGTATCATCTCCTCCATTCCCATCGGTATGATCTCGGATTCCAAAGGCCGCAAGGGCGTCCTGGTGGCCGGGATGCTGACTCTGGCTACATCGAGCTTTCTCTACTCCCTTGTTGCTGATCCATTGTGGCTGTTTCCTTTGCGCATGATGAGCGGCATCGTAATCACGTCTACCTTTTTTATTGGCATGGCCTATGCCGGAGATCGGGTTCGACGCGAGGATCGAGGCTTGGTCAGCGGCATCTACACCACCTGCATGGGATTGGGTTTTGCGGTGGGATCGGCGCTGGGGGGCAAGATGGCCGTCCAATTCGGCTATGGCCCCACCTTTCGCATAGCAGCGCTCATTGCGCTGCTGGGAGTGGCTTTTGCCTACTTGGGGTTGAGTGGACCCGCTCCCCGTAGCGAACTCGCGCCGCGTTCCGTGTCCCCCCTCACCAAACTGGGATTGCTGGCGCGGGAACCTTCGCTGTTTGCGGCGAGCGTCGGCTATATGATGATCATCTTGACCTTTGACGCGGTGCTGGTCAACATCTTTCCCCTGTACGCCAAGTCGCTGACCATCGGTCAGGCGGCCATCGGATCCATGTTTGCGGTCCGTGCGCTGACCTCGGCCTCGGTGCGGATGCCCACCGGGCTTTTGATGGCCCGCATTCCCAGCCACAAGGTGATGATCGCGGCCCTTGCGCTGGGTATGGTCGCCATCACCTCGATCGCTTTTCTTTCGGACCCGCTGTTGTTGACCGTTGCCCTGGCCGGAGAAGGCATTTGCTTTGGCATGTACCTGACGTCGGGGCAAGCCTATATCACCGAGCAGTTCCCCGAAGCAGATCGGGGCACAGCCATGGGCGTCTATAGCATGACAGGCAGCATCAGCTCCATGATCGGCCCTTTCGCCTTTGGGGCGATGGCCGATGTCTGGGGCCTGAACATCGTGTTCGTAGTCACCGGTTGCATCGTATTTCTTGGAATCGCCCTCATCCTGTTTACCAACGCCCGCGAGCGGCAGAGAGCCAATCGGCCAAAGGAGGCCTAGGATGCAGCAAAGGTCCCCGGTGCAAGGGCAGATCACCTTCCTATACTACCGCCAGATCGAACCGGCAGCGGTCTTTTACGGCGAGGTGATGGGCTTGGAGTTGATCGAGGATCAGGGCTGGGCCAAAATCTACCGAGTGGGCGGCAACGCCTACCTGGGCATCGTAGCCGGCGACAAGGGCTTTCACACACCACAGGAGCGGAACGCGGTGTTGGTCACGCTGGTGGTCAACGACATCGAGGGCTGGTACGAGCGGCTAAAGAGCCGGGGCGTCAAGCTGCTGACCGAATTGCAGCACCGGGAAGAGATCCAGATCCGCTGCTTCTTTCTGGAGGATCCGGGCGGCTATAGCCTGGAAGTGCAGCAGTTTCTCAAGCCTCATCTGGCCGAGCTGTTTGGGTGAGTGCCCGCCCCCTGCGGGCCGTAAGGAGGAGGAAAATGGAGTACAGGAGTCTGGGACGGACGGGAGCGCAGGTATCGACGCTGTGCTTTGGCACAGGCAATTTCGGCGCCATGACCGACGAGGCCACGGCGCGCCAGCTCATGCAGGCCGCGCTCGACGGGGGGATCAACTATATCGACACGGCCGACAGCTATTGCGAGGGCGAGGCCGAGCGCTATGTGGGTCGCTTTCTAAAGGACACCGGTCAACGGGACCGGGTTATCCTGGCGACCAAGACCTTTTACCCGGTGGGCGACGGTCCGAACAACCGGGGCCTCAGCCGGCTGCGCCTGGTGCGCGCCTGTGAAGAATCGCTGCGCCGGCTGCAGACGGATCACATCGATGTGTACATGATGCACCGCTCAGACGGCGCCCAGATTCCGGTGGATGAGACGCTGGGCGCCCTCACCGACCTGGTGCGCCAGGGTAAGGTATGCTACATCGGTTGCTCCACCACCCCGGCCTGGGAGGTTATGGAAGCGCTCATGGTCAGCGAGCTGAAGGGCTATGCCCGCTATGTGGTCGAATCATCGCCCTACAATCTGCTGGATCGTCGAATAGAGAACGAGCGTGTCCCCTTGTGCCAGCGGCATGGGCTGGGCATGGTCCCCTGGTCGCCTCTGGCAATGGGTATGCTTGTGGGCCGTTACCCGGTCGACAAGCCCTTCCCGACCGGTTCTCGAGCGGCAGCCAATCCCCAAGGCATCTATGCTGCGCGGATTAACCGGCGCGGGTTGGAGGTGGGGGCTCGGGTGCCCGAGATCGCGGCCCGCTACGGGCTGACCGCGGTCCAGGCGGCTCTGCTGTGGGTGAAGGACCAGCCGGGCATCACCGCCCCCCTGATCGGGCCGCGCACGCTGGAGCAGCTTGCCGAGATGCTGGCCATCGCCGAGCTGCGCGCTGACGACGGGCTACGGGCTGCCTTTGACGAGCTGGTGCCGCCCGGCATGGCCGTTTCTAACTTTCACAACACCAGTGGCTGGATGAAGGCGACGGTCTGGCCCGACCCGGCCTAGCCGCCCAACCACCCGCGCAGGAGGAAACCATGATATTGCCCGAAGGTCGATCGTTTGAGCTGTCGAAGGAACTGCTGGTGGGGGCCATCGACATCCACGTCCACGCCGGGCCCCACATCTTTAGCAGCCCGCGCCGTGTGGATCCGGTACAAGCTGCCATCCAGGCTCGCGATGCCGGGATGAGGGCCCTCGTCTTTATGGATGTGTTCGAGATGAGCAACGGCACGGCCTGGTTGGTGAACCGGGTGGTGACCGATTTTCACACCTATGGCGGCTTGATTTTGAACACCGTCTACGGGGGCATGAACCCGCGGGCCGTCAAGACGGCCATCCATTATGGTGACGGCGCCAAGTATATCAGCTTTGGCGCCCACTCGACCTACTTTCAAGCCGCCCGCGAGGGGCGCGTGATCGACGGCAAATATGTGCCGCTGAGCCAGCTCTACCCCAAGTTCCGGACCGAGGAACTGGAACGCTGCATCCGTATCCCGCTTGACGAGCCGCCCACCCCCGAGCTGGACGAGATCCTGCACCTGATTGCCGACAACCCCCACATCTATCTCAACACAGGGCACGTGTCGGCCGAGGAAGCCGTGCGGCTGGTGGACCTGGCCCAGGAGTATGGCATCGGGCGGGTGCTGGTCGCCAGCGCGGCAGTCAAAGAGGCGAGCATGGACCAGCTCCACTACATGGCGGGCAAAGGCGCGTTCATCGAGTATACGCTGGCGGCCCACACCCACACCACGCCCATTCCCAAGACTCATTACTATGTAGAGCGCGAGTACGCGGCCATTGACGAAGGTATGGACATCGCACCATCGGGTGGTGTGCGGACCGTAGCGGCGCAGATCGAGGAGCTGGGAGCCGACCACTGCATCATCGCCACCGACTTTGGCGTCTATACCCTGCCCGAGCCGGTGGAGGGATTGCGCGAGTTCATCGCCTGCCTGCTGGATTTGGGCATCCCACCCGACGACATCCGCAAGCTGGTCAAGACCAACCCCGAGAAATTGCTGGGGTTGTAACCCCCGAAGCAAAAAGCGCGGCGCATAACTCGTGCGCCGCGCTTTTCACATGTCGGTCAGCCGATGAGGTAGAATTCCGTCTGGTGGCCGTCCAGCCAATAGACGCTGCCCCCGCTCAGGGCCGCATCCTCTTCCAGGCCGAACAGCACCTCCTGGTCATCCCACTCGGGTATTGTCTTTTTGACGTTCAGCTCAATGGAATAGCAGGTATCATCGAACAGCTCATAGTCGCCCCGACCCGGCACGCCCCCCTGTAGATCCCACAATCCGATGGTGGGGCCGGCAGCATGGCCGTGATAGCCCAGAGGATGGGTATAGATCATGGGGTTGATGCCCTCGACTTTGGCTTGTTCGAGGGCGACCAGCAGCACCTCGTTGCCTGTGCGACCCACCTGCATGGCCTCGCAGTGGATGTCTTGCAGGCGGTTGCCGTCGGCCAGCCCCGCCTTCAGGCCCGCGGGCGCATCGGTCTCGTGGGGCCGCAGGACATAAGCCAGTTGCTGCTGGTCGGTGCACAGGCCCAGATAGACAAAACCGACATCGCAGTGCAGCATATCGCCGGGCTGGATCAGGGTGCGGCGCTCCTTGGCCTGGACGGCCAGGGGACCGCGCTCCTCGCCCCGCGCCTGGATATCGACCGTAGGCTGGAACCAGGCTTCCAGGCCCAGATCCAACATCTTTTGACGCATCCACCACACCACATCGTCGGTGGTGGTGATGCCCGGTCGGATGACGCGGGTGGAAAAGGCCTCGGAGATGATGGCGTGCCCCAACTCGACAATGCCGCGATAGACCGTCAACTCGGGCTGGATGCGACGCTCCAACCAACCAACGGCCACACGCTCGCCCCCTTTGACACGGGCCATGTAGGTCTCGCCCAAAGCCCTGGCAAGGTTCTGGTAGCCATTGTAGGTCAGGCCGTCGGCAAAGGCAAAGTCCTCCGAGATGTTGAGGCCGATCACCTTTGGGTCGCGCTCCTGCACCACGCGGGCCAGACACTCGTACTGATCCTCATTATCGGCATCCCACGCGCCCTGATAATAGTCTCCATGCCCGTAGCGATCCAGGCTCAGTCGCTCCACGCTGCCATCCTCTCGGAGCGAAAAGACCAGGATGGTACGTCGCCGGGCGCGCATCGCTGGCTCGGGCAGCAGGGTCATGATCACCGGGTCCTCATTGTACTCACGGGCTTCGACGATCCACATGTCAAAACCCTCACGCTTCATGACTTCAGGCAGGACCTCGTCCAGTCGCTGGGTGAGCCAGGCGTTGCGCACGTCGGCCCGGGCCCTCAGCGGCAAGATTACATCGCGATAGGAATCGGCCATCTTTGGCGAAACAGCAGTACTCATTGGTCACACCCTCCCTGATTGCGCCTGGGGACGTTGGTTCTCAGGCAGCTTTATTGTTCGGGTTACTGCTCGCCGTGCAGCATATCGAGCAGGCGGCCCAGCACCCGTTCTCCATCGGCCCGCAGGCCGTTGTGTTCATATTCGTTGGTGATCCACAGCCGCAGGCCGCGGATGTTGCCGGCCGTCGCTTCCGAGTAGGTCCGCTCGACGTACATGTCGTCGTTATAGACCGAGGCAACGCAGGGTACCGTGTTGGCCCGCAGCGCCTCGATGTTGTACAAGGGTGGCCAGTCTTCGTAGGCTGCCAGGATCTCGGCAGCCTCCTTGAGCGGTCGCAGAGCAGGAACCTCGTCGAACATCCAGGGAAAGATCATCTCGCCCGTGAACAGGAACGGTTGGCCGGGTTCGGCGTCGAACTCGGGATACTCGGCCCGCACCCGCTGGGCCGCCCACTGGGTGGCCTGGCCCTGGGCATAGATCGCTTCGTGCAGAATGGCAAAGATGGGATTGAGTTCAAAGGGCAGCGCTTTGTCTATCTCTCTCAGGAATCTGTCGTTGATTTCGCAACCCGCAGATCCCTCCACAAAGGCTGTCTCCAGCAGATAGTGGGTCAGCTCGAATCCATCGCTGGCTCCGAAAAACAAGCCCAGTTGTTGGAAACGACGGGTAGTCAGGCGACTAGCATCGGGCAGACGAACATCGTGGCTATTCAGATAGTCGGCGATTTCGCGGGCGCGCCGGGCGTCGCCGGGGTAACGCTCAAAGTAGCGTTGATTCTGGGCCAGCGTTCGCCGATAAGTGGCGCGATACACTTCCTCGGCGGGAAGGTCCAGTGGAGGCAGGCCGCCGGTCAGGATGGCCTCTCGCAGGCCGTCGGGCGCCGCAGATAGATAGCGAGTGACGCAAAAGCCACCAAAGCTCTGGCCCAGCGCCGTCCAGCGCCCCTCGTCGCCCAGTAGCTCTCGGCGGATTAGCTCGGCATCGCGCACGATCGAATCGGCGCGAAAGTTCATCAGGTAGCGGGCTTGGGCCAGTGGACTGTCAAAACGGGCCAGCGTCTGGTGGTTGACGGGCGTGCTGAGTCCCGTGCCGCGCTGATCCAGGAGCAACACCCGGTATTCCTCCAGCGCCCGGGCCAACCAGCCCGTGCGGCCTTGGGGCCGCGGCGATTCGTTGCCCGGTCCACCCTGAAAAAAGATCAGCCAGGGCAGATCTTTGCTTTCCCGCTTGGGGGCCACTACTTCGCGGGCAAAGACCGCAATCTTGGCGCCATCGGGAGCTGTATGGTCCAGCGGAACGGAAAATGTGTGATCGGTCAGTACCAGACCGGGGATTCGATGGGTGCAGATGCGCATGTCGATACCTCCCCTTTCCTCTTTGCGATCGGACCCGGTTCCAGTCCAGTCCGGTCGAGCATTCCCAGGACGCTAGATGCTTCTTCTCAGGCGTGGGTCGAGGGCATCCCGCAGCCCATCTCCCAGAAAATTAAAACCCATGACCACGCTCATAATGGCCAGCCCGGGAAAGGCCGAGACCCACCATTGGTCAAAGACCAGGATGCCCGAGGCCACCATCGAGCCCCATTCGGGCGTCGGCGGAACTGCGCCCAGCCCCAAGAAGCTCAGCCCGGAGAAGGTCAGGATGGCATTTCCAATGTCCATGGTCGCCATGACGATCGCCGGAGCCATGCAGTTGGGCAGCACTGTGCGCAGCAGGATGCGGCCCTGGCGACAACCCACCGCGCGCGATGCCGTGACATACTCGTTTTCACGGACGGTAAGCACCAGGCTGCGCACGATACGCGCATAAGAGGGCCACCAGACGATCACAATGGCCAGGGTGCTTTTGTCGAGGCCGGCGCCCAAGGCGGCAGCGATGGCCATGGCCAAAATGATGGCCGGAAAGCCCATCACCATGTCGGTAATGCGCATGAGGGCTGTATCCACGGCTCCGCCGAAATAGCCAGCGATCGAACCCAGCACCGTGCCGGTGATCACGGACAACGCCACCACCAAAAAGCCAATGGGCAGCGAAACGCGTCCACCGTAGATGATTCGGCTGAGGACATCCCGGCCCAATTGATCCGTGCCCATCAGGTGCGTTGCCGATGGTCCTTGCAAGCGATTGACAATGTCCTGTTGCAGCGGGCCGTAGGGTGCAACCTGCCCGGCAAAGATGCTAACCAGTATCCAGGCTGTGACGATAGTCGCACCGGCAATGGCCAGGGGGCTGCGCCGGAAGTAACGCAGCGCTTTGAGGATCTCTTCGGTGGCGCCGCCTCCCCCGGAAGATTCCCAGGTTTTCACGCCAGGGCCAGTGCTCGCGACTTTTTCTCGTTTCGCTACCATGTCAGCCACCCTTTACTCGAAGACGTGGGTCCAGAAATGCATAGGAAATATCTACCAGCAAGTTGACGACGCTAAAGATGATAGCGATCAGGATGCTCACCCCCATGATCGCTGGAAAGTCCAGTGTGATGCAAGATTGATAGGCATAGCGACCGATGCCTGGCCAGGTGAATATGGTCTCGGTCAACACGGTTCCAGCCAGAATACCTCCGAACGACAGGCCAATTACGGTGATCGTCGGAATTAACGAGTTTCTGAGCACGTGCCTGGTCAACACTGCGCGTTCGGTCAGGCCCTTGCTACGGGCCGTTCGCACATAGTCCTGGGTCAGCACTTCGAGGACGCTGGAGCGGGTCATACGGGTAACGATGCCCAGCGTCGAGCTGCCCAGAACCAGGACGGGTAAGACCAGGTGTTTGAGCGCGACCCCCAGCGTAGGAAAATCACCGCGCAGCAGGCTGTCGATGACATAAATGCCTGTGATGGTCGCCTTGACGTCCAGCTCCATGCCCGGGTCCAGGCGTCCCGGTCCGGGCAGCCAGCCCAGGCGGAAGTAAAAGACGTAGAGGCTGATCAGCGCCAGCCAAAAGACCGGAGCCGACACACCGACGAGGGAGACGACGCGCACCACATGATCGATGAGTTTGTCCTGCTTGATGGCTGAAATGATTCCAAAGGGAATGCCCACCAAAAGCCCGAATAGAGTGGCCCCCACGGCCAGCTCAGCGCTGGCGGGCAAGAACTGGCGCAGGTCGTCGAGCACGGGCCGGTGGGTGCGGATCGAGGTCCCCATATCGCCCTGGACCAGTTTGCTCAGATAGATGATGTATTGCTCCCATAGAGGCTTGTCCAGACCCCATTGAGCGCGGAACTGGGCCACGATGACCGGGTCCTCCATGGCCTTCTGGCTTAGGTGAGCGGCCACCGGATCGCCGGGGACGCTGTGGGAGATGAGGAAGGCAATCAGGGTGATGCCTATCATCAGCGGCACCATGAGGAACAGGCGCCGCAGGATGAATTGCTGCATGTTCATAGGCTTGCTCCTGTGGGCTTTTACGCCGTGCGCTTGTCGGTAGAGATGATCTCTTCCGACACGATGAAAATCCGATCAGTGTAGGTCTCCCCATCCTTGGCAAGCTGGGCCTGGACGTCAGGGGCGTAGAACGACGCTTCCAGCGCTTCTCGCGTCTCCCACCAGGCCTCGGTGATGTAGCGGTAGCGAGGGGGTGTGCCATCCGGTTCGTCGACAGCCACATAAAAATCGGTCTTGACGACTCCAGGCATACCGGCGTTCTCTTCCTGATGTGTCGTCGTCCGCCAGCGAAAAAATTCATCGGGATCCATCTCGGGTGGCAGGTTGTACAAGACCGTTAGTTTGAACATGATCATCTCCTGTGATTCTGTGATGGAACTCGGTTATCCCTCGAACTGAACTCGGCGCTTTTGGGCGTCCGAGCTTTTCCCTGTCGGGACATTGCATCAGGCCACGATGATCGGCTCGTGGGTGTATTCGGTCAGCTTGACACCGCCCGTCTCGGTGACGGCGACAATGTTTTCCAGCCTGCAACCAAACCGACCGGGCAAATAGATCCCCGGTTCGTCGGAAAAGGTCATGCCCGGCTCCAGGAGCAGCGAATTACCCTGAACCATGTAGGGCTCTTTGTGCACCTCGATGCCGATGCCGTCTTTATAGCAGGATCCGTCCATTTGGCCACGCGCGCCAGCGCACGGGGAATCGCAAGTCCACGTTGACTATTGATTATGCTGCTGTTTCCAGTTGCTCAGGCCGGCCCTGGGGCCAGGTTTTGTTTGCTGCGCTCCATCAACATTCCCCAGCGGCGGTCCACATCACGCTGGATCCAGTCAATCTCCTCTGCAGTGAGGGACGACATACGCTGCCGTTGGGTATCCAGGTATTCCGAGGCGGGAACGGGCTCGGGATCGGCGTCGATGACGTAAGTGTGTCCATCCAGCACATGGTACAACGGATGAATGCGCGCCCTGACCGCCAGGCGGGCAACGTCGACGACCTCTTCGGGTGGCAACCGCCAGCCGGTGGGACAGGGTGTGTGAACGTGGATGAACTTGAACCCCTTGAGCGAGCGGGCTTGCTGCACCTTTTTCTGCAAGTCCAACGGATAGCCGATAGAGGCCGAAGCGGCATAAGGAATGCGGTGCGCCGCCATGATCTCGACGATGTCTTTTTTGCGTTTTCCTGCCAATCCTGGTTCGGTGGTGGTGGTGGTGATGGTGCCTGGCAGGGTGGCTGTGGACATCTGGTTGCCGGTGTTCATGTAGGCCTCATTGTCGTAACAGACATAGAGCACGTTTTCGTTATAGGCTGCAGCCGCAGAGAGTGAGGTCATGCCGATGTCAAAGGTGGCGCCATCGCCGCCCCAGGCCAGAACCTGGACATCCTCTTTGCCCTGGATATCGAGGGCAGCGCGCAGGCCCCGCGCCATGGAGGCCGCAGTGCCGAACGCGCCATGCAGCAGGGGCACCTTGACAGCGGTGTAGGGAAAGGGCCCGTCAATCACGGCCCAACAGCCAGTGGTGAGGGCGATAATCGTATTGGGGCCCATACCCTTGAGCACGTGCCGCATGGCTAAGGCGGCCATACAGCCCGGACAGGAGTACATTCCTGGAGAGAGCAATTCCTGCTCAGGAATGGTGATGGGTTCTTGCACAAGCTCTGTCATCATTACACCTTCAAATCTACCCAGATGGGCACATCCTGGGGCGGGTTCGTGCGCGCCACGCGGATGATCTCGTCGACGCTCTCAGGGGTCACATCTCGACCGCCGATCCCGGCAATAAAGCCCAACACCGGCTTTTGGCTGTGCACAGTGCCATAGAGGGCGCTGCGCACCTCCTGCCAGAAGACGCCGCCCATGCCGATGGAGATGGCGCGGTCGATGACAGCGACGCGTTTGGCCGGAGCCAGCGCCTCGCAGACCTCTTGCGCGGGGAAAGGACGCAGGTAGCGAATCTTGAGCAGCCCAACCTTCTCTCCCCGCTCGCGATAGTCGTCGATCACCTCTCGCAACGTGCCAACCAGCGAGCCGGTACTGACCAGAATCAACTCGGCATCCTCACAGCGATAGGCCTCGGTCAGCCCATAGCCGTGGCCGAACAACCGCCGGAACTCGTCGTCGGCTTCTCGGGCGACGCTCAAAGCGTGATCCATGGCCTGGGCAGCCTGGTAACGCATCTCCATGAACAGGTGCGGGCCCGTGCCGCCATGCAACGTGTGCGGTTCCTGGGGATCGAGCTTGATCTGCGGCTCAAAGGGCGGCAGGTAGCGGTCGATGTCAGCCTGATCATAGATGTCGATGGGTTCGGTGGTGTACGAGTTGTAAAAGCCATCCATGTTGACCAGAACGGGCAGCAACACTTTTTCTGCAACCTTGAAGCCTTGGATGATGGCGTCCAGTGCCTCCTGATTGCTTTCGCAGTAGACGTGTAGCCAGCCCGTGTCGCGCTGGGCGATAATGTCCGACTGATCGCAGTACATAGTCCACGGGGCCGACATGGCGCGGTTCACGTTGACCATGACGATGGGCAATCGGGCACCCGCCGCCCAATGTAACAACTCGTGCATCAGCGCCAGGCCCTGGCTGCTGGTGGCCGTAAAGGTGCGAGCACCAGCCTCTGATGCGGCAATCAGCGAGGCCATGACCGAATGCTCCGACTCGGACATGATGAACCGCGCGGCCAACTTTCCGGTCGCCACAAGGCGCGCCAACTCCTCAACGATGCCGGTTTGGGGCGAGATCGGATAGGCAGCGGTGACCTGGACGCGACTCAGCATCGCCCCCCAGGCAGCCGCCGTGTTGCCGTTCATGATGATTCGGTCCATTTTTCCTCCTCGATGACAGAGATCACGCCGCGGGGACAAACCGATCTGCACACGGAGCATCCCTTGCAATAATCGTAATCGATGGCATAGCGGCCTTCACTCCGCGAGATGACGCCATCGGGACAAAAGATCCAACAATTGTCACATCCGTTGCAGCGACCGCAGGAGAAGCAGCGCGCTGCCTCGCTGAGGATGCGTTGGATATCCTCCTGGTTCACGAACTTGGTGGCGATAAACTGAGTGGCTTGCACCACATTATCCGGTTCAATGGCTCGCGGTTCTGCCATCAGGTCGGTCTTGAGATGCTCGTACGTAACAATCTCTTCGGTGCGCTCGATTTTGTGGCCGGTCAGTAGTGACAGGTACTTGAGCGCCGAGACAATTCGGGGGTTGCCCCCCACTTGGATTTGGGCCAACACGGCTTCGGCATCCAATCCGCGCCAGCTTGCATCGAGCAACAGCGCCGCCCACTTGCCATAGCCAATAGCCTCAGACACCCGGGCCGAGTTGGGAGCCGACACCGTTGGCAAATCTTTATCCCCACCGAGCAGACCTAGCACCCCGGCGTCCGCGCCGCTGCGGCTCGGTGCGTGCAACACAAGGGTCACCGGATCGTCCAGTACGCCAAAAACCAGGTCATAGTCGGCCGCAAGGTCGGCCAGAGTTGCAGCTTGACGGCGAACCTCGATGCGACCGGCGACAATGCGCTCGATCTCGGCATCCAGCAGGCCATCGGGCAGATGCCTGGCCTGGCCTCCAGAGCGCAGGCGCCCACCCAGCCCGTCAGCAGCCTCAAATAGGGTCACGGGGTGGCCCATCTGCGCCGCAAAGTGGGCAAAGGCCAGCTCGGCCGGTCCCGAACCCACCACAGCAACCGAGTGGGTATGGGGACAAGGCGGAAATTCGAGCGGAACATGGGCTGCTTCGGCCAGCGTCGTCTCAATGTCGTGAATGGCGATCTGCTCGTCATACTGGCGACGGTTACACGCGCGCTCGCAAGGGCGGTGGCAGACACGACCGGTGATGCCGGGTAGAGGGTTCTCGGCGCGGAGGATATTGGCCGCTTCCGGCCAGTGCCCGTCCAGCGCGGTCTGAATGTAATCCACAACGTGGTTGCCCACCGGGCAGGCTGCGTCGCAAGGAGCGCGCTTGGTCTGAAAATAGGGCCGCCAGTAACGCCAAAGACCGGTCAGGTTGGCGTGGGTGGACCCCATAGCTACCGATTTGTAGGGGAATTCTTCCAGGCTCTCGAGCTCAATCGGTCCTTGCGATTGGGAGATGTGAGCCGGGGGCATGCGGAGGGAAAACTCGGGCTTGTCGGTCATAGTAGCGTTGCCCTTTCGTAAGCTTCGTGCATACCCGCTGTCATCCGATCATCCTTCTGCGGGAATTTGCCCAAGGCAGCGGCGATCACTGAATCGAGCGCTATCAGTGCGGTGACCTTGGCAAAGGCTGCCAGCATGAGGGTATTGATGCGAGGGTAGGGCGGGCCGCCTAGATGGCGCCGGTACGCAATTTCATCGGCATCCACCCCGGCAACCGAGAAACTGGAGTCCAACCCCAGTGACTCCCGACTTGTATGCGGGGTGTTGAGCAGGAAGAGACCCCCTGCAGGCACCCCTTGGGTGACATTGGCAATCTCGACCAGCGAATCGTCGAGCACAACGACGTAACGGGGGTGATAGACCCATGAACGTTGGTGGATCTGTTCCTCTCCCACCCGCAGGAACACAGTCACCGGCGCCCCCCGCCGCTGTGGACCGTAGAGTGGAACGGACTGGGGATATTTTCCCTCAAGAAAGAAGGCTTGCGATAACAGCGAGCTGGCGGTTACGATGCCTTGGCCGCCTCTGCCGTGAAACCGAACTTCAATGTACTCTCGCGACATTTTTGACCTGCCTATTCCTGGAATCTTTGGGGTCGTTAGTGCAGGGCTGTAGACACCCCCTTGTGCCATCTATTCAGTCAGTCAGCTTTTCGAGAACCGCGAGTTTGCCTGTTGCGAAACCACGAAATGGCTTTTCGCAATTATACACCGGTTTACAAGGGTTGTCAAGGATGGGTTTCAGGGGAGTTAGTAAAGGGATGCCATCTGTCGGCCAAACAGGCGACGAATGGTTGACGAGATTCGACAGCAGTTTGACCCTGAGGACGGCGAGCACGGCCCAGGCGGCGAACTGTGTGTAACGTCCCGGGGGTGGCTTGCATTCACGGCGAACTTGCGCGCCCCGTCTCGGGGCGCAGAGCAAGGAGGAGTCGGCCCATATGCTCGGCCTGGGTCGCCAGACCCAGGCCCTTGACCGTCGCAAAAAGCGCGGGATCGCCAGATCCCGCGCGAGCAAATGGTGCTACGGATGTATCCTTCCAAAGAACGTCTAGTCGCCCGCCCGAACGGTGAACTTGGCCCCGTCGCTGCGGCCAAAGACCTCTGGGAAGTACATCTGAGAGGCCGTGCCGGGCATGACCAGGAACTCGCCCGGCACACTGGCCCGGATCAGGTAGGTGTACTCGTAGGTTCCCCGAGGCAGGTACTGGGCAAAGAGGGACACCTTTTCGTCCCGCATCTCCGAGTGGGAGAACCACCACCAACCCCAGCCGTACCAGCGCACCCAGGAGTCCTGCTCCTCAGCGGTCACGTTGCGCAGCTCGGGTTGCTCGCCGACGACGCTGGTCGTCTTGAGGCTGAGGTCCACCCCTTCAAACCCAGCGGGCAGCGGGTCTTCGACCACCACATAGTGGAGGTCGGTCGGGGCGACGATGGTCAGCTTGACCTTGATCACGTCGCCGACCTGGGCGGCATTGACGTAACGGTTGGGTTCGTCCACTGAGCTGTACTGGCGGGCGACGATGATGCCCCGGTTCAGCGCCTGGACGTGGTCGGCGGGCAAAAAATAGCGGAGATGGGCGCTGTAGTAGAGCTGTCCTTCTCCCGTCTGCTCGCCCTGGGGCGACAGACGCTCGATGACCAGCCGGTTGGCCTGGTCGGCCAACAGCCGGGCGATCTCAACCTGGAGCTGATAGCTTTCGTCGATGGTCTCCTGGGTGACGTCGCCGCTGGCCAACTCCTGGCCATTGAGATAGAGGGCATAGCTGAAATCGCCCTTCAGTTCGCCGCTGGCTCGCATATACTCGACCAGTCCCATGAGCGACCAGGCCGTGGTCTGGGTCGATTCCCAGAAATCCTGTTTGCGCATGGCCATCAGCCAGCGGACGGTGTTGGGCAGCAGGTCGTTGTCCGGCTCCAGGCGGGCCAGAGCCCACAGGACGATGGCGGTCGTGCGGATGTCGGTGTTCATGTTGCGATAGTCGGGCTGGCCCTCTTCCCAGTGGGCGCCGGTGGCGCTGAGAATAGCGCTGCCGGTCAGATCGCTCAACAGGGTATGCACCCGATCCGGCTCGTCGGGCTCCAACAGGCTCAGGGCAACAGCCAGGGTGGCCCGGCCGTATTGGCTCAGCAGGTGGCGTTTGTCAAAGAGCCGGACGGCGATGCCCAGTTGGCCGCTCCCTTCCTGGTCAAAGGCTTGGGCATACTCGGCCAGGACGTAAAGCTGATAGGCCAATCGGTTGGCCTCCCAGTGGCTGTTCACCCGGGCGACCGAGGGTGTCTCGTTCTGCAGGTACTCGTAAGCGCGGGCCATGACCCGTTCGTCGACGACAAAGCCGGCGCGGTGAGCTTGAACCATGCCCTGGAGCACATAGGCGGACAGATAGGTATCGCTTTTGTCGCCCACCCACCAACCCCAGCCGCCGTCATAGTGCTGCTGGTTATAGATCTTTTGGAGCGCCACGCCCACCATCTGCGCCAGCTTTTGGCGCAGCTCTGGTCGCTCGACGCCCATCTCGTCCAACGCCTGCCAGGTGAGCACGTTGGGCAAAAAGCGGCTGACCGTCTGCTCCACACATTCGTAGGGATAGTGCTCCAGGTAACTCAGCGCATCCTGGGTGGCCGCCGTCAGCGAGCCATCGACCTTGACCGTCAACTCGCCCTGGGTGGGATCGTAGACCGAGGGCAGTTGAACGATCTCCTGCCGCATCCCCGGTTCCGGGATCTGCCCGGCGGTGGCCACCACCTCGGGCGTCGAGTAGCGATAGACCGGCAATGTGTCCTCGCGGCCGTCGTACAGATCGCCGGCCGAGGCCCACATCCGTATCTTGGTCTCCTCGCCCGACAATGCCTCCACCGGCCAGGTGACCTTGGCCGTGTCGTGGGCGGCTACCTGGACCGTTTGACTGGCCTGGCCTTGCAGGGTCAGCCCTTGGGCGCTGATGTTCACCTGCACAGCCAGGGCGTCGGCGGTGTTGTTGTGCACGATGGTGGCGATCTCGGCCTGGTCGCCCACCACAAAGAATCGCGGCAGCAGCGGGCGCACCATCAGATCGAGGGCGCTGATCACGTCCACATCGGTGCGGCCCACCCGAGTGTCGGCGGTGATCCCCCGCGCTTGCATGCGCCAGGTGGTCAGGTTGTCGGGAAGTTGGACCTCGACCTTGGCTTTGCCGTCCTTGTCGGTGTGCACCACCGGATCCCAGAAGGCCGTGTCGGCGAATTGGCTGCGCACCAGGCCATCGGCGCCTTCCGCGCCGCCGCCGCCTTTGGCGCCGGGAGCCAGCTCGCGATTAAAGGCCTCCATGGCCACGACGAGGGAGGAACTGGTCTTGACGCCCAGGCCCCGCTCTCGCCAGAACTGCTCGACCAACGAAGGGCCGACTTCGTCGGCCAGGGCCAACACGGCCAGATCGGCCAAACGCAGCGAGAGTTCGGCCTCGACCGGTCGGCCCTTGCGGTCTGTCACCAGTACGTCGTAGGTGGCCGTCTGGCGCGGACTGTAGTGGTTGCCGCTGTCGGTGGGCTTGTCGGGCGTCAGGGTGATTTCGAGTTCCTTGGATTCGACCGACACGGGCAACTTGGCGACGCCCATCTTGAAGGTAGCCAACCCGTCGGGCGCTTGCTCGGCTCCCTGGACGATGATTACCGAGACAAAGGCGTTGGGCACGTGTTCCTCGGTGATGGGCACGCGCAACACCTCGCTGTTGCTGTCAAACTCGTGCACCTCCATCTCGATGATGTGTCCCCGTTCGACCGTCACCAGCGCCTGGACGGTGCCGGTGTAGGGCGATGGGACAAGGATCTCGGCGATGTCGCCTACCTGGTATTCGTCCTTGTCGGCGATCAGTTCGATGCGGTTGTTGCTTTCTCGGCGCCAGGTGACATAGTCGCTGCCGCCCCACACCCAGAAGTAGGCGCTGGCTCGGATCTCGTTCTCGTATTGGTCCCGGCCGATGGCGCGGACTCGATAGCTACCCGCCTTTTGGGGCGTAAAGGCCGCCGTGGCCTTTCCATCGGCGCCCGTGGTCACTGTGGTGGTGTACACGGGCGTGTCGCGCGACACCCAATCCCAGTAAAACAGGCCGTCTTCGGCCTGGCGGCGGGCGCTGTACCACTCGTGTTCCATAAAGATGACCGAGAGTTCGCCGGCGGCCATCGGGTTGCCATCCCAATCGACGGTCAGGATGTCCACCTGTTTTTCTTCGCCCACCTCGGTCAGATAGCCCCGCGGCGCAATGCCCACATAGAACTCACCCTTGTGGACGACGGCTTCGGTGCGGCTGCTGGCGCTCTGGTTGTTGATGTCGGTCACCGTCACTTCGATGGTAAACCGTTTGCTTCGGATCTCCTGAGCGATGTCGGCGGGCACCTTAAAGGCGACGCGGCCTTGGCCGTCCGTCTCGGCATCGCCCTGGGCGATGAGGCGGCCATAGCTGCCGTACATCTCTTCGTCGGCATAGCTGCCCCACTCATAGTCGGTCCAACTGTAGTTGGGGCAGGTTTGATCTCTGGGACATTCGTACTGCATCCAGTAGTCGCTGCTGAGGACACTCCAGTGAACGGCGGCATCGGCCACCGCTCCTCCAAAGTAGTAAATGGCTTCGGCGGTCACCTTGATGGTATCGCCGTTGCGGTAGGCGGGCCGGTCGGTGCTCACCGAGATCTGGAACTCGGGTTTCCGATATTCGGCCACCTGAAAGCTGGTGCTGACGTACAAATCCTCTTCTGGATATTGGATCTCGAGAAAGTAGATGCCCAAAGGGGCTTCTTTGCTCAGCACCAACTCGTCAAAGAGGGTGCCCATGTTGCTCAGGGGCAGGGTCTCTTTGTAGAGCTCGTTGCCCTGGGGATCGCCGACCCGCACGTCCACCGATTTCATCTTTTCAGGCAGGCTGTAGCGCGCGTCGTCATCGGCGCGGACGATGCCCTTGAAATAGACCGTTTGGCCGGGTCGGTAGATAGGCCGGTCGGTGTAGAGATAGCCCTGGTAGTTAGAGCCCCAAAACTCGGAGGAGATCTCGAAATCCCAGGGGCCGATACCTTGGTCCCAGCCATTGTAGGCAATGCCAAAATCCTGAGAACCTGGCTCGCCGGTGATGGCAAAGAAGGGGCGCCAAAGATCCTTTACGGCAAGGCTATCGGCAAAGAACAGGCCATCGGCATCGGTGATGCCTTTGCCAATCGCCGCGTTCTGGTCGATGTACAGGCTGATGGGCAACTTGGGCACCGGCTGTCCGCTGGAGAGATCGGTGGCCCAAATCAGCGCCTCTGTGCGAGTCTGCTTCAGGGTGAGGTTCAGGCCCGACTTGACAAACATATAGCGGAAAGGCCGCTCTCCGGACAGTCCTTTTACTTCGGGCGCGTTCAGTTCCACATAGTAGAGGCCGGGGGGCAGAGCGTTTCCCCGCTCATCGACCAGTTCCAGGCGAGCCAGACTGGCCTTGTTCTTTTGCCCTTGTACCTTTTGGGTCCACTGCCGGATCAACGTCTCCTGGGCCGGTGTGAACTTTTCCCACAGCATCCAATCGCTGTTCATCCGCGCAAAGTTGTCGAGGCTTAACTGATAGAGGCTCACGTCGAGCTGGGAGATGTTGCGGTGGGTGGCATACAGGACCGTGTCGGTGTAGGTGCTAAACGTGCCCAACCGTCCATCGGTGTTGAGCGCCGCGTAGGGCGCCAGGTCGCCGGTGGTAAAGCGGACACGCTCGGCCTCTCCCAGCTTACCGCCGTACTTGTCCACTGCCTCGGGATCGATGGTGATGTTGTAGGTAGTGGCTGGGTCCTGGTCGAACTGGATGCGTAAATCTGTATCATATTCCGACCAGTAGGTATAGACATTGGTCACCTGAGGGCTAATGGTCAGATGGTCCATAAAGCCTTTGGTTTCCATGGGACTGGCAAAGACAATGCGATAG